>JBBSIX010000120.1:0-9220 GCA_038231875.1 Chloroflexia bacterium
CCGTATTCTTTGCTCCGATATAATCGCTAGATTCGTCACATAAGGGTGCTGTACCAAACTATCGATTATATCCCCTGAATAGCTCATTTCTCCCCTAAATGAGCGTCACTCCAACATCGGCTTCTTTTCATTTAGTCTAAATTACAAATTCCGAGCACAGCGAGGAATCAGCCGGTGGAGCATGATAGTTAGCGGCACAGTACCTACCTTGCCTTGCAAGGCACGACACGTTTTATCCCGACTATCATGCCGGCCTGCTGATTCCTCGCTGTGCTCGGAATGACAAGGCGTAGTAATTATTCATTGTCCAACAAGGTAGCACGGATAGCTTGAGATGTGGGTAATCACCCGGTAACCCTCCATAACCCTCCTTCCTCCTCAATGCGGCTTCAAGGGCGGTTTGCCGGCTGTCCAACGATGTACTAGCCCTATTAGTAAGCGCCTGCATATGAATTAGTTGGAGTCAATGGTCCCCGTGCCTGCCCTCTATCCCTGCCCCGAAGATCGGAGAATAACCACCAGGTATGCACGGGGGGTTCTGCTTCGCATTCAGAACCCTACATACCATTGTCCCACCCCCAGTCTGAACACTTACCTGGAGCCGTCGCGTATAATTAGAGTAGGCGCACCATAATGGGGCAAATTATAGGTGGGGAGGGTGAAAACGACATGGAAGCTGCGAAGAAGCCGCTACTACGGGGTTGGTTTCACGCGGGGGCGGCAGCCGCCGCGCTGTTGCTAACTCTGGCGCTCGCTTGGTCGAGCCGAGAAAACTGGCTTAAGCTAGTTGCCATGCTCATATTTGGCCTCAGCATGGTAGAGATGTACACGGTGAGCGCTGTGTACCACATAGGACGCTGGCGGGCGGCCACCCATCGAGTGCTGCGCTCTCTGGACCACGCCAACATATTCCTCCTGATCGCCGGAACGTACACACCGCTGTGCCTGGTGCTGTTGAGCGGCTGGGTGCGCCCCGTGCTGCTCCTGATTATCTGGGCGCTGGCTGCGGTGGGCGTGGGGCTGTCTATGCCTGCCAAAGAGTTCCCCCGCTCCCTACGTGCCGCCCTCTATGTAATTATGGGCTGGGTGGCGATACTGGCCCTTCCCGCCTTTCTGGAAGCGTTGCCGGCAGGGGCGGTGGGCCTGCTGGTGCTGGGCGGGTTGCTGTACACGGTGGGGGCCGTTATATATGCACTCCGCAGGCCAAACCCCTTCCCCCGTATATTTGGCTTCCATGAAATCTTCCACCTGTTTGTGATAGGGGGAAGCGCCGCCTGCGCCGCCGTGATAGTTGTGTGGGTGCTGCCCGCGCCGATAGCGTGAGCGCAGATCGGCTTAACAAGGTCGCGGAAGGAAAATATGAATATGAGCAAGCCTAGCCTGTGCCTAGCCTGTAGGCTTGCTCCAAACGATTACCTATTTGCAATTGTTGCAATGCATGTATAGTTATTTCAAGAAACGACGAATTTTGAAGATGACTGCCCTTCCCGGCACGTACAGGCGCTCGTTGCAGGGCCACAGTACGTTTATACCAGACCCTCTACCTCCCATACTTGCCCTTTCAACCGAATGAAATCCTAGTCGGTTCTACCCTGCTGATTACCCACATCTCAAGCCATGATAAGCCACCTTGCCGGGGGAAACAGCACGTACTACACTTTGTCACTCTGAGCACAGCGAGGAATCAGTACGCCTTCATGACAGTCGGGATGAATAGTGTCGGGCCTTGTACTGCAAGGAAAGAAGGTACTGCGCTCCTCTGAAAATAGAGAAGGGTAGGGGCATGGCGCGCCGTGCCCCTACGGACGCGCACATTTTCATTGTCGGTTGTGGCATGAGGGCCATGATTACTCAGAATGACAAGGTGTAGTGAGAATGAGCGCAACCACCAGTTGGGGTTGCCCTCGTTGTTCTGCATAAAGATGTGGATAAGCACCACCAGGTCCACGCCTTGACACATCGCAGGGCAGCACGTAAGATTAGAGGCGTCCCCTCACTAATCCCACTTCTCTACTTTGCGTGCAGCGAGGACGGCGAGCACACGCGGCGAACCGTTTATAGAAAGAAAGTATCTAAAGGTAAGTAATAACAATATGGCAACTACAACAAAGAAGGACGGCGACAAGGCCGCTACAGCAAGCAAAACAACCAAAGCAGGCGGGGCGGCAAAAGCTTCCTCGGCCCGCACCACTGCAAAAAGCGCTGCCTCCTCGCGAAGCAAGGCCGCGCCCGCAACCAGGGGCACTATCAACCTGGTGATCGTCGAATCACCCGCCAAGGCCAGAACGATCAAGAAGTACCTGGGCCGCAACTTCGCGGTAGAGGCCAGCATGGGCCACGTGCGCGACCTGCCCAAGTCTACACTGGGCGTGGACGTGGAGCACAGCTTCAACCCTCAGTATGTGGTGCCCCGCGACAAAAGCAAAACGGTCAAGGAACTAAAGCAGAGGGTGCAGTCGGCAAAGGCCGTGTACCTGGCGACCGACCCCGACCGCGAGGGCGAGGCCATCGCCTGGCACCTGCGCGAAGTGACGGGCGCGGGCAGCAACAACCAGCCGGTGTTCCGGGTGGAATTCCATGAGATCACGCCCGGCGCAATACAGGCGGCGGTCGCCAACCCACGTAGTATAGATATGCACCTGGTGGACGCGCAGCAGGCCCGCCGCGTGCTGGACCGGCTGGTGGGCTACCGGCTGTCGCCCCTGCTCTGGAAGAAGGTGCGGCGCGGGTTGTCGGCGGGGCGCGTGCAAAGCATCGCGGTGCGCCTGGTGGTGGAGCGGGAGCGTGAGATCGAGGCGTTTGTGCCGGTGGAATACTGGTCAATCGAGGCCGACCTCAGCAAGCGCCCTTCCGGCAAGAAGAAAGATGGTTTCCACGCGGCCCTCAACCAGGTAAACGGTAAGAAGGCCGATCTTAAGAACGAGAGCGACGCAGCCGGCATAGTTGACGCGCTGCGGGGCGCAGAGTACGTGGTAGAAACCGTGAAGAAGCGCGAGACTCAGCGCCGCCCCTCCCCGCCCTTCATCACCTCGACCTTGCAGCAGGAAGCCTCTCGAAAGCTCAACTTTGTGGCCCGCAAGACGATGTTGATCGCCCAGCAGCTTTACGAAGGTGTTGACCTGGGCGCGGAAGGCTCCTCCGGCCTCATCACTTACATGAGGACCGACTCGACCAATGTAGCCTCTGTTGCCCAGCAGGAGGCCCGCGAGGTGATCGCCAGGCGGTTTGGAGAGGCTTTCGTGCCTCCAGCCCCGCCCACCTATGCTCGCAAGAACCCTCGCGCACAGGAGGCGCACGAAGCTGTACGCCCCACAGTTGTAGCCCGCGACCCCGACAGCATCAAACAATATCTTTCGCCGGACCAGTACAAGCTGTACAGGCTGGTCTGGCAGCGCTTTATCGCCTCGCAGATGGCGAACGCCATACTCGACCAGACGACGGTGGACATCGGGGCGGGCAAGGCTTCTCAGGCCGCGCCCAGGCCCTATACCTTCCGGTCTACCGGCTCGGTAGTGAAGTTCGAGGGCTTTACCGCCGTGTACCGCGAGGGGCGAGATGTGGGTGATGCCGAGGACGAGATGGACAAGGGAGCCTTGCCGCCGTTGGGAGAAGGCGAGGCGCTAGACCTGCTCAAGCTGTGGCCGGAGCAGCACTTTACCCAACCGCCGCCGCGCTACACCGAGGCCACGCTGGTCAAGTCGCTTGAGGAGCAGGGCATTGGCCGCCCTTCCACCTATGCGCCTATCCTCTCAACGATCCAGGACAGAGGCTATGTAATCAGGGAGGAGAAGAAGTTTGCGCCCACCGAGCTTGGCATCGCGGTGAACGACTTGCTTGTGGAGAACTTCCCCGACATTATGGACGTAGGGTTTACGGCCAATATGGAGGAGGAGCTTGACGAGATAGCTAACGGCGAGCGCACCTGGGTTCCCGTTGTGTCCGAACTGTACGGGCCTCTGGAGCGGGGGCTTGCCGAGGCCGAGCAGAAAGTGGGACGCATTGACCTTGCCAAGCCGGAGCCGCAGAAAACGGGGGAGCTTTGCCCGGAGTCGGGGCACGAGCTTGTTATCCGCGAGAGCCGCTATGGGCCGTTCATTGCCTGCTCAGGCTTCCCCAAGTGCCGCTACACCCGCCCTATCGTGGTTAGCACCGGCGTGGAGTGCCCCCAGTGCGGCCAGGGGCAGATGATCGAGAAAAAGAGCAAGAAGGGGCGCATCTTCTATTCGTGCAGCCGCTATCCTGATTGCGACTTCTCCACCTGGGAGAAGCCGGTTCCCACCCCCTGCCCGGAGTGCGGCAGCCTGATGACCGTCATGGGCCGCACCCAAAGGCAAGACGGCGCGCAGAAGACCAAGTGTACCAAGTGCGGGCACATCGGCGAGTGGGACGGCAAAGCCCAGGAGGAGACGGTGTACATGGCGCAGGGGGCCTAAACCGTGCCACCCGTCATCAGCAGGCCCAGCTTCTCCCGTGTGGCCTCCTCGCGGGGCATAACGGCCACCAGTTTGCCTTTGTAGATCACCCCTATCGTGTCGGATAGGGCCAGCACTTCGTCCAACTCGGCGCTCACCAGCAGCACCGCCACGCCCTCATCGCGCTGGGCCACGATCTGCTTGTGGATGAACTCTATGGAGCCGACATCCAGGCCGCGCGTCGGTTGAGCGGCCACCAGGAAGCGTATCTGCCGGGACAGTTCGCGGGCCAGCACCGCCTTTTGCTGATTGCCGCCCGACAGGTTGCGCGCCTGGGTCATCACCGAGGCTGTACGCACATCGAACTTCTTGACCAGCTTGCGTGCAAAGCTCACTATGAAGCTGTCGTTGCGTAGCGGCCCGTGAGAGAACGGCTCCTCGTCGTAAGTGTTGAGGACTAAATTGTCGGCGACCGAGTAGGTAAGCACCAGGCCGTGCTTGTGCCGATCTTCGGGCACGTGAGCCAGCCCGTTGTCTATCAGCCGCCGTGTGTCGGCCAGGGTCACATCCCGCCCGTCAAGCGTTATGCGGCCCCCCGCGACTTTGCGAAGGCCGGTAAGGGCTTCCACAAGCTCGGTCTGACCATTCCCCTCGATGCCCGCGATGCCGAATATCTCCCCTTCGCGCACCTGCATGTCGAGGCCGTCTACCGCCAAGTGCCCTCGGTTGTCTCGCACCGCCAGCCCCCCCAGAGTGAGCACAGGCTTGCCTATCTGCGGGGGCTTCTTCACCACCTGGAGCAGCACCGTGCGCCCCACCATAAGGGAGGCAAGCTCGGCTTCGGTGGTGGTGCGCGGGTCGGCTGTGCCCGCTACGCGGCCGTGCCTCAGCACTGTTATTCGGTCGGCGGCGGCCAGCACCTCTTTGAGCTTGTGGGTGATAAAGACGATAGCCTTGCCCCCGTCGGCCAGCCGCCGCATGATGGCGAACAGGTCCAACGCCTCCTGCGGAGTAAGCACGGCGGTCGGCTCGTCGAGAATAAGCACATCGGCGTTGCGGTAGAACGCTTTGAGGATTTCCACTCGCTGCTGCGCGCCCACCGGCAAGTCTTCTATCCTGGCGTTGGGGTTCACCTGCAAGCCGTAGCCGGCCGATAGCGTTTCTATACGTCGGGCCGCCGCTGCCTTGTCCAGCAGTATGCCCCCATGTGTGGCTTCGCCGCCCAACATGATGTTTTCGGTGACGGTAAGGGGAGGCACGAGCATGAAGTGCTGGTGTACCATGCCAATGCCGGCAGCGATAGCGTCGCTCGGCCCTGAGAAACGCTGCTCCTTGCCGTTCACAAAGATGGTTCCTTCATCGGGCCTGTATAGCCCATACAGGATGTTCATCAGGGTGGACTTGCCCGCACCGTTCTCGCCCAGTAAGGCGTGTATCTCCCCAGGCCACAGATCGAGGTCTATACGGTCGTTTGCCGACACGCCGGGGAAGCGCTTGGTGATGCCTCGCGCCCGGAGAGCGGGGTCAGAGGGGGGCGATTGGGGATCGAGGGGCGGGGGTTGGGGAATGGTTTGCATGGCAGTTACTCTCTACAAGAATCTATCGTCGCCTGTGTCTATCGCCCATCTAGCGTCCTCGAAGCTCCATTACTATTCTATCGAGAAAGTCGTCGGCGTTGCGAACGATGCCGAACGCCTGATGAGTCCCTCGGTCCATCAGCTTTTGTATCACATTCTCCGACTGGTCCAACGCAATCGTGTACACCGGCTCAATCTGCCCACCTCGCTCGATGAAAGTAGGCAGCATGTTGCCGGTGGCGATAGAGTGGAGCATCGTCGCCAGCATCACCACCAGGGTGGCTCCCTGGGTGAACAGGCGCATTTTATCTTGCGCCTCCAGCACGTCTGTAATTACGCCGGGCAGAGGGCCGTCGTCGCGTATCGAGCCTGCCAGCAGGTACGGCACGCCGCACTCCACCAGGGCGTGCATGATACCGTGCGTCACGAGGCCGCTCTGCACCACACCCGATATGCTGCCCGCCCGGCGCACGGTGTTGATAGTGTCCATATGGTGGCGGTGGCCGCCCGGCACGACGTTGCCCTCCTCGTCCATACCCAACGCCGTGCCGTACAGCGCCCGCTCAAGGTCGTGTACTGCCACCGCGTTGCCCCCGAACACCGCGCCCACGTAGCCGTTACGTATCAGCCAGGCCATGCTGTCGCGCGCCCCGGCATGCACCACGGCAGGCCCCAGCACCCAGATGCTGCGCCCGTTGCGCTGCTTGTCCCAGACCAGCAGGTCGGCGATGCGCCGGTAGTTGAGCGGCCTCTCTCTCGATGCGCCGCTCGCCATAAACTTGAACGATTCCGCATGCGCCCCAGCGCCTGGCGGCAAAAAGCCGGTCGAGTAAGCCAGCAAGCCGGTGCTGCCGTCCTCCTCCAACCCGAGTACAACCTCTTGTCCGGCCCGCACCCGCCTCAGTTCGACGCAGGCGTAGCCCGGCTCCTCGCCCTTTGCGCGGTCCTCCCACACGATACAGGCATCCATGCGCTGGCGCCGCACCAACCGCCACGTGCCTTCTCGCTTGATGTAGGTGGGATAGTTGGTGGAGGCGTAGAAGGCGGGCGGGGCCATGCCGTCGGCGGGCGCGGGTTCGGTGGGCTTGTCGGGGGCCTGAGCGTACAGGGGCCGGGTGAAGTCGGGCGGGGTGTAGGGCAGGTCGAAGTTATAATGGCTGGTAGTCAGATGTATCCTCCCAATCAGAGCATGTGTAAACGACGTTCATCCTGTGCGTCATTACTCGGTATTCCAGAGGGTAAGAAACGGCGGTCGACCTCACCCCAACATCGGCAGCCTGATTCCGAACCGCTCTGCCGCTTCAAGCGCCTCGTCGTAGCCGGCATCGGCGTGGCGCACGATGCCGATGCCGGGGTCGGTGGTAAGCACACGCTGAAGGCGGGCGGCGGCTTCGGGCGTGCCGTCGGCCACCGTCACCTGCCCGGCATGCTGACTGTAGCCGATGCCCACGCCCCCGCCGTGATGGAATGACACCCAGGTGGCCCCGCCCACCGCATTCAGCAGCGCGTTCAGGATCGGCCAGTCGGAGATAGCGTCAGAGCCGTCTTTCATCGCCTCAGTCTCGCGGTTGGGCGAAGCTACCGAGCCGGTATCCAGGTGGTCGCGCCCGATCACGATAGGCGCACTTAGTTCTCCGCTCGCCACCATTTCGTTCACGCACCGCCCAAAGTGGGCCCGCTCGCCGTAACCAAGCCAGCAGATGCGGGCGGGCAGGCCCTGGAACTGCACCCGCTCGCGGGCCATCGGTATCCAGCTTTGCACCGAGGCGTTGTCCGGGAACTCGCGTAGCACCATGTCGTCTATCTTGTAGATGTCTTGCGGGTCGCCTGACAGCGCCACCCAACGGAAAGGCCCCTTGCCCTCGCAAAAGAGCGGGCGTATGTAGGCGGGCACGAAGCCTGGGAAGCTAAAGGCGTCACTCACGCCTTGCCCGTAGGCTTGCTGGCGTATGTTGTTGCCGTAGTCGAACACCACCGCGCCCAGGCGCTGCAAGTCGAGCATCGCCCGCACGTGGACAGCCATCGAGTCGAGCGCACGCCGCACATACTCCTCCGGTTCGCGCTGCCTGAGTTCAGCCGCCGCCTCTACGTCCAGGCCCACCGGAACGTAGCCGTTGAGCGGGTCGTGCGCCGAGGTCTGGTCGGTGACTATATTGGGCACTCTACCGCGCCGCACCAACTCCGGGTAGACATCAGCCGCGTTGCCCGGCAGCCCTATCGAGAGCGGACGGCCCGCCTCCATCGCCTCGTCGGCCAGGGCAAGAGCCTCGTCCAACGTTTCGGCTGCGGTATCCAGGTATGCGGTTTCGAGCCGCCGTTGAATGCGCTTAGGGTCAACCTCCACACACAGGGCCACCCCTCCGTTCATCGTCACAGCCAGGGGCTGCGCTCCACCCATCCCGCCGAGGCCCGCCGTGAGCACCAGCTTACTAGTCAAGTCGGCGTCCGGGCCGTAGTGCTTGCGGGCGGCCTGCGCGAACGTCTCGTATGTGCCCTGTAAGATACCCTGTGTGCCTATATAGATCCAGCTGCCGGCGGTCATCTGGCCGTACATCGTCAGGCCTTGCGCTTCCAGCTTGGAAAAGACCTCCCGTGTGGCCCAATGCGGCACCAGGTTGGAGTTGGCGATCAGCACGCGGGGGGCATCGGGGGTGGTCTTGAAAACGCCTACAGGCTTGCCGCTTTGTACAAGCAGCGTTTCGTCGCTCTCCAGCTGGCGCAGGCATTCGATGATCTTGTGGAAGGCGGGCCAATTGCGAGCCGCCTTACCGTTGCCGCCGTACACCACCAGGTCCTGGGGCCGCTCGGCCACCTCCGGGTCGAGGTTGTTCATCAGCATCCGCAGGGCGGCTTCTTGCAGCCACCCCTTGCACTGGAGGTCCGTGCCGCGAGGGGCGCGTATGTTCGTGGCTGTTTCCATTCGTTTCTCCTACAGAGACAGGCAGGCGGGGCCGTTTCCGCTATTTTAGCACATAAGAGGCTACCTAAAAAGAAGCACGCAGACTACCAGCCTACGTGCTTCTTCGGAGTACTATATTGTGCCCGCTCGGGAGTGATTAAAATAGCAGAGAGAGATTACCTTTGAGACGAGGATTGGCAATGTAGCAACGTTGACGCTTGTTGTAGTACCACACGAATAGCCGTATTGCCCTTCTCAGAGCATGTATGCAACGTGAAAAGCACCGGCTTCTACGTTTGAGCCTGCCCAAGTAAGTGCGTAGGTCGGCATTC
>JBBSIX010000121.1:0-9202 GCA_038231875.1 Chloroflexia bacterium
CTGATTCTTCGCTGCGCTCAGAATGACAAAGTGTAGTATTGTCTCGCCTGCCGGCAGCGTTATCAATCACCGCTTGAACCGCGTAAGATGTGGTTAATCACCAGATTTTGGCCCGGTGATTAACCACATTTTTATGCAGAACGTGGAACAGATGCCGGCCCCTCGGCCCCGCCTCTACTCTGCTCCGTAGCTCCTCAGCAGTTCCTCCATCGCCGGTCGGCCGTTCTGAGCGGCCCCCATCAGGGGAGTGAAGTTGTCTTGCTGCCTGGCATTGGGGTCGGCTCCGGCTTCCAATAACGCTTTGGCTATTTCAAGGTGCCGGCCCGCCACTGCCGAATGGAGGGGCGTGACCTTCATCGCGTTCTCCGACGCATGGTTCACGTCGGCCCCGCGCAAGATAAGCAGTTTCGCTGTCTCCTCATGCCCAAAGAAGGCCGCCAATCCCAGTGGAGCAAAGCCGTCGGGCGCTACCGCCCCCACCAGCCGGGGCATTTCGTCCAGCAGTCGACCGACATCTTCCTCACGCCCCAATGCTGCCGCCTCAAATATATCCAGCGGCGCGCCCGCCTCGACCAGCAGGTCGGCTATCTGCGGATTGCCGTTGTAAACAGCCGCCAGGATTGCCGATACGCCGCCATCAGTCTTGGTGCTCACCAGCGAGGGATTGGCGGCCAGCATCTCCTCTACCCCCGCGCGGTCACCGCTTTTTATCAATTCAAAGAAGTTCTCGAACTCTTCCGTTACCATTGTTGCCTATCCCTCCTTTATAATACTCTTATCTTACACTATATCCTTAGTCTTGTTGGGAGCTGCTATGAGAATAGCCCTGGATGCGATGGGCGGGGATAACGCCCCGGTTGAAACGGTGAAGGGGGGCGTTATTGCCTCTCGCGAGTTCGGTATTGAAGTGGTGCTGGTGGGCCTGCTCGATGCCATACAGGTGGAGTTGGCGAAAGTGGGCACGCCCGGCCACCACGTGTCAATCGAGCCTGCCGCCTCGGTTATCCCGATGGACGAGCACCAACCCTCCACAGCCTGGCGGCGGCAGCGCGACTCGTCGCTCACGGTGGGGCTGCAACTGCTGGCCGACCTAAAGGTGGACGCACTGGTGTCGGCGGGCAACACCGGGGCTGTGGTGTCCGGAGGAACTTTCATTCTGAAGCGTATCGAGGGGATAGACCGGCCGGCGCTGGGTGTGCCGTTCCCCGCTATGGGAGACATCGGCAAGGTGTTTCTGGCCGACGTTGGGGCCACCCCCGACGCCAAGCCGCACTATCTGTTGCAGTGGGCGCGTATGGCCTCGGTGTTGATGGAGCGGGTGTACGGCGTACCCAACCCCCGCGTGGGCCTGGTGTCCAACGGCGAGGAAGCGACGAAAGGCTCGGAACTTGTGCGCGAAACATTCCCTTTGCTGATGGCAAGCGGCCTCAACTTCATCGGCAACGTCGAGGGGAAGGACATACCGATGGGCGTGGCCGATGTGGTGATAACCGACGGCTTCACCGGCAATGTCATCCTCAAGACCACCGAGGGTGTCGCCAAGATGATCTTCGATTCGCTTCGTGCTGAGTTGACATCGAGCCTGCCCAGCAAGTTGCTGGCGGCAGGTTTGCGCCCTAGCTTCCGCCGTCTCGGCAACCGTCTTGACTACGCCGAGTACGGAGGTTCGATAGTCATGGGCGTAAACGGCTTGCTGATCAAGCCGCATGGCCGCTCCAACGCCAAAGCGATCAAGAATGCCATCCGTGTCGCCAAAGATGCGCTTGATCAGGGCGTGATGGGCGCATTCCGCGACCTGGGCGACGAAGGCTAGGAGCGTCGAGCCGAAGGATATATGCCTTTTGCTGTGTTATAATGGGCCGATGTTTCCAGGATACAGAGGGCGGCGATGAAGATACTTTCTGTGGTGGGGGCGCGCCCTCAGTTTATAAAAGCCGCTCCGGTTTGTGGTGCGCTTGCATTGGCAGGCGTGCAGGAGTGGCTGCTACACACCGGCCAGCACTACGATGCCGCCATGTCCGATGTGTTCTTCTCGGAGTTGGGCATACCCGCTCCGCATTACAACCTGGGGGTCGGGTCGGGGTCGCACGGGGCGCAGACGGCGGCGATGCTGGCGGGCATCGAGCAGGTGTTGGTGGAGGTGCGGCCCGACCTTGCGCTTATCTACGGCGATACCAACTCCACGCTGGCGGGCGCGCTCGCAGCGGCCAAGCTGGGCGTGCCGGTGGCCCATGTGGAGGCGGGGCTGCGCTCCTACAATCGAGCTATGCCCGAAGAGATCAACCGCTTGGTGGCCGACAGCCTCTCTGCGCTCCTCTTTTGCCCTACCGCTCTCGCCCGCGAGAACCTCGCCCTGGAAGGTATAAAGAGGGGCGTCCATATAGTGGGCGATGTAATGTATGATGCGGTGTTGCAGTCCCTGCCGCGTGTCGACGCTGTTGCCCCCGATCTGCTCTCGCGTCTGGGGGCGACGAGTGGGGAGTACCTGCTGGCGACGGTACACCGTGCCTCCAACACCGACCAACCGGCCAACCTGCGGGCTATCACGTCGGCCTTGAGCGAGTGCGGTCTGCCGGTAGTCTTTCCGGTACACCCGCGCACCCGGCGGGCGATGGAAGTTGGGGGCGTTACGCTTGGCGGCAATGTGCAGGCGGTGGAGCCTGTGTCTTACCTGCAAATGCTGGCCCTGGAGAAGCACGCCGGCAAAATACTCACCGACTCCGGCGGCGTGCAGAAAGAGGCGCTGTGGCTGCGGGTTCCTTGCGTAACGGTGCGCGACGAAACCGAGTGGGTAGAGACGGTAGAGCTAGGCTGGAACACCCTCACGGGCGCCGATCCCAGCCGCATCCTGGCGGCCCTCGCCGCCCCGCCTCCCCAGGACGAGCCGCCACCTATCTACGGCGATGGGCACGCGGCTGAACGGATAGCAGATATACTGGTGAGCTATAATGTGTAGCATCTACTTCGCCATCATGTACGGCGTTTATCATGCGGGTTACACTCTACAGAAAGGACTATTCGATGATACAGATGGCTCGCCCTCAGATCGGGGAGGAGGAAAAAGCGGCGGTAATGGCAGTGCTCGAATCGGGGCAGTTGGCGCAGGGAAGCGTTGTGGCCGAGTTCGAGCGGGCGTTCGCCGACTACTGCGGGGTGCAGCACGCGGTTGCCGTCAGCAACGGCACTACCGCTCTGCATACGGCCTTGCTCGCCAACGAAATAGGGCCGGGCGACGAAGTAATTACCGTGCCTTTCACCTTCATCGCCTCCGCCAACGCCATCCTGTACGCAGGGGCGCGTCCCGTGTTCGTTGACATAGACCCCGTTAGCTACAATATTGACGTGGATAAGATAGAAGCCGGCCTCACCCCCCGCACGAAGGCGATTTTGCCCGTTGACCTGTTCGGCAACCCCGCCGATATGCCCCGCATACAGGAGATCGCCGAGCGGCACGGCCTCCGCGTAATCGAGGACGCGGCGCAGGCGCACGGGGCCGAAGTGGGGGGTAAGCGAGCAGGCAGCTGGGGCACGGGCTGCTTCTCGTTCTACCCGACCAAGAACATCACCACAGGTGAGGGCGGCATGTTGACCACCGACAGCGACGAGACGGCAGAGCGGGCGAGGCTGGTGCGCTCTCACGGTATGCGCGTGCGCTACTACCACGAAATGCTGGGCTTCAACTTTCGCATGACCGATATACACGCCGCTATCGGGGTGGCCCAACTGCCCAAGTTGGAGGAGTTCAACCGGCGGCGCATCGCCAACGCAGACTACCTGAGCAGACACTTGCCCCCAGACAAAGTAAAGGCGCCCACAGTGCGCCCCGGCGCTCGCCATGTGTTCCACCAGTACACCGTGCGGGTGCTCCCACCTCTCAACCGCGACGACGTGCGCCGGCAGCTTGCCGAGGCGGGGGTGGGTACCGAGGTGTACTACCCGGTGCCGGCGCACATGCAGCAACTGTACCGCGAGATGGGCTACGGCGACTTGCGCTTCCCCGAAAGTGAGAGGGCCGCGCAGGAGGCGCTTTCCCTGCCGGTCCACCCCGGCCTGTCGCAGGACGACCTGGCCGTTATCGTGCAGGCAGTCGAGAAGTTGAAGTAAGGGTCTAGAGGTTGAAATCCGAAACGCAAAATCCAATAAAGATCGCCGTAATCGGCGCGGGCGCAATGGGCCGCAACCATTTGCGCGTGCTCAACGATCTGGAGACGGCTGAGTTGGTGGGCGTGGCCGACGCCGATCCGGCCGTTGCGGAGAAGGCCGCCCGGCGCTTCGGCGTGCCCGCCTACGGCAGCTACCTCGAGATGCTTGACCGGCAAAAGCCGCAGGGGGTGGTCGTGGCCGTGCCCACCAGCCGTCACCGGGAGGTGGCGTTGGCGGCTATAGAGCGGGGCATCCACCTGCTTGTGGAGAAGCCAATCGCTTTCACCGTGGCGGAGGGCGAGGAGATAATCGCGGCGGCGCGCATGTCCGGGGTGATCCTCACGGTGGGGCACATTGAGCGGTACAACCCGGCGGTACTCGAACTGCATAGCCGTCTCACGGGGGGCGCCCTGGGCAAGGTCTTTCAGATGCACGCCCGCAGGCTAGGCCCTTTCCCCCCCCGCGTGCGCGATGTGGGCGTGGTGATTGACCTTGCCACCCACGACGTTGACCTGATGCGCTTCCTCAGCGGCTCGGCGGTGCAGCGTGTGTACGCCGAGACCGCCCGCCGCATTCATACCGAGCACGAGGACCTGTTGTCGGGCCTGCTGCGCTTCGAGAACGGCGCTATAGGGGTGTTAGACATCAACTGGCTCACGCCCACCAAGATACGCGAACTCATGGTGACGGGCGAGAGGGGCATGTTCCAGGTGAACTACCTGACGCAAGACCTCTACTTCTACGAAAACAACTACATCAAGACCGACTGGGATGCCATCTCACACATCGAGGGGGTGAGCGAGGGCGACATGGTGCGCCTGCGTATAGAGAAGACCGAGCCGTTGCGGGTGGAGCTTGACCGGTTTGTGCGCGCCATAGGGGGGGAGGAGGTGCAGTTGGTATCGGGCGAGGAGGGGCTGGCCGCGCTGCACACGGCGCGCAAGATAGTGGAGGCGGGCTTGCTGGGGCGGGCCGTAGAGATGGGCAAGGAGGGGTAAGGTTGGCACAGGGTCATGAAAAGCAGTACCGGGTAGCGGTGGTGGGCTTGGGCAAGATTGGACTGCCTCTGGCGGCGCAGTTCGCGCACAGCGGCCTGCAAGTAGTGGGTTGCGACATATCCCAAGAGGTAGTGGATGAGGTGAACCAGGGCCGCTCGCCCGTAAAGGAGGAGGAGTTGCTCAAGGAGCGGGTGGCCGAGGCGGTGCAGGGAGGCCGTTTAACCGCTACCACCGACACGGCACAGGCGGTGCGCGAGAGCAATGTGGTGGTGGTGATCGTCCCCGTGATGGTGGACGAAGCGCGCCGGGTAGACTACAGCGCTATAGACGCCGCCACCGCCTCGGTAGCAGCCGGGTTGCAGCCGGGTACGCTGGTGATATACGAAACGACTTTGCCGGTGGGCACCACGCGCACGCGGCTCGGACCTACTTTGGAAGTGGGGTCCGGCATGCAGGCGGGCCGCGATTTTTGCCTGGCGTTCAGCCCTGAGCGGGTGTACAGTGGGCGCATATTTCGCGACCTGCAACGCTATCCGAAGGTGGTGGGCGGGGTCACGCCTGCCGGTACCGAGGAGGCTGTGCGCTTTTACAGCACCGCGCTTGAAGGGGCGGCTACTCTAGCGGTGCAGGACGCCGATACCGCAGAGTTCGTCAAGCTGGTGGAAACCACCTATCGCGATGTGAACATAGCCCTCGCCAACGCCTTCGCCCGTTTCGCCGCCGACCGCAACATACCCATTGAGCAGGCGATTGCGGCGGCCAACACCCAGCCGTTTTCGCACGTCCACATGCCCGGCATAGCGGTGGGCGGGCACTGCATACCGGTCTACCCATATTTTCTCACTAATCAGTCCGACGACGAGGGGATGGAGTTGTTGCGCGAGGCTCGACGCTTGAACGACGGCATGGCGGGTTGGGCGCTGGACAAGCTGGCGGGGGCGCTCGGCGGCCTGGAGGGGAAGCGGGCGCTTGTGTTGGGGCTGGCCTACCGCGAAAACGTGAAGGAAACGGCTTTTTCCGGGGCGGTGCGCCTGCTTGGGTTGCTGCGGGAGCGCGGCGCCGTTCCCCTTATCAACGACCCCTTGTACTCTCAAGCGGAACTGTCCCGCTACGCCGAGCCTACCTCTTTGGACGACCTGCCTGCTGTTGACGCCGTTATCTTACAGGCACACCACAATCAGTACCGGGATATAGATTGGCTCCGGTTGGCACAGCAGGGTTGCCGGGCTGTGCTGGACGGGCGCAACGCCCTCGACCGAGCGGAGATAGAGGCGGCGGGGATGGTCTACCTGGGAATCGGGCGGTAGGGGCCAGGCTCTCTGTATGCACGGCAAGACCCGCAAACCCAGGGCGCTGCTGATTCTGCCGTATGAACCTGCCGCCTTCATGCGGACCGATACGGCTATACTAGGCAGGCATTTCGATCTGCCGGCGCTGGTGCATAACAGGGGCAAGAAGCAGTTGTTCCTGAACGTGCTCCGTCACCTGCTGTTGAGGCGACCTCGCGTTCTCTTCATGTGGTTCATTGTGCCGAGTTACGCACTGGCTGTGACTATTATGGCGAAGCTGCTGGGGGTGAAGGTAGTTTTCTTCACGGGCGGGTACGATATAGTCGGCATGCCGGACATCGGTTTCGGGGCTATGCGTTTTCCTCTGTTTCGCCTCATGCTGAAGCCTACCCTGAAGCTGGCCGACCTCACGCTGCCGTTCTCCCTTACATCAAAAGAGACCCTCCGTAAGTACGCCCACCCCAAGCGTTGCAGAGTGCTCTATCCGGGCGTTGACACCGACTTTTTTTCGTTCGATCCTGGTGTTGAGCGGCAACCGACTGCCGTAACTGTGTCGCCTGTCACGGAAAGTTCTATTCGCCAGAAGGGTCTACGAACCTTTGTAGAGGCTGCCCGCTACGCACCCGATGTGCGTTTTGTGTTGGTGGGGCGTTCGCCGGATGGTTCCATCGCGAGCTTGCGTAAATTGGCCGCTCCCAACGTCGAGTTCGTGGAGCGCTTTCTAGCGCCTGAAGAACTGCGCGACCTGTTCGCCGGCGCTTCATGCTACGTTCAGGTGTCACTGCATGAAGGCTTCGGGATAGCAGTGGCGGAGGCTATGGCTTGCGGAGCGGTGCCGGTTGTCACCAAGGTTTTCTCTCTGCCGGAAGTAGTGGGCGACCTCGGAGAGTATGTGCCGGTGGATTCGCCTCAGGCAACGGCCTCGGCGGTGCGCGATTCGCTGCGCTACTCCGACTCGGCGCGTGAGGCTATGCGCCGGCGGATCGTGGAAAACTACACCGTTGGGCGTCGCGAGCGGGAGTTGGTTCGACTCCTTCGGCAGGTGCTGTGACCGGCGCACGCAATCCGAAGCCAACCAGGACAGGCCCCCTACGATTTTTTCTTCTACCCCAAGTGTGAACATTATCCCTTCTCATGCGGTTTGCGACCGTTCAGCCACTTATGGTATGCTAAAAACGGCGTGCTAAATCGCACATGGCGCATCGGGGTGTGCTCTATACCTGATGTAGGCTTTGTTGAGCGGCACACCCCGCATGCATTCACAACACCGCATATTATATTTCTCCCCGTTCGGAGAGGAGATATCCACGTAGGATGATCACGACAAGCAAGCGAGACGTGGTGGTGCGCGTCAGGGGCAACCGGGCGGCGGCCACGCTGCGTGGCGTAACGGCCGTCTGGCAGGCGCGTAGTTGGTGGGGCGGCTTTATCGCTGTTTCCCTGGGTGTGGTGGGCGAAAATGTGCTCATGGCCGGCGGCGATGCCGACATTGCGCTGCGGTACTATCTGGCCGGCGTTGTTCTGCTGATACTGGCCCTGTTCCACCCAGGCCGGCCCGGCGGTCTGCCAAGGCGCACCCATGCCTCTCCGTCGGAACTGGAGATCGCCCCGGAAGCGGCGCCGTCGGCTGCTCCGTTACCTGTCCGCCGGGCGCGAACCGCCGCCCTCGCCACCGCATGGCCCACTCCAACCGGCAGGCGGTCAGTCACGCCGGCAACAGTGCCGGCCTTCGTCGCGCGCGGCATACGCGGCACAGGCAGGATGTGGGCGCGTTGGTGCGGGCTGCGCGCCCGGCTCGGCTGGCGGTTCACTTTGCCGGCGCTGCTGTTGACCGCCGCGCTGACCGCTGCAACGGCCTTTGTGCTGGTGCGGAATATCACCGATTCGTTGGGCGGCTGGCTGTGGGTGGGGGCAATGGCTGCCCTGATACTCACCTTTGCCGGCGCACATAGCCCCCGCAACATGCCTGGGGCGCTGGGAGGCCCGGAGAGCGACTTCTTCAGCCGGGGCGTGCCTACCCTGCCTGTACGCTGGGAGGTGGCGCTCGCCGTCCTTATGCTGGCGGCAGCACTGGTCCTACGTGTGGTAAACCTGGAGCACATGCCCGGTATATTCGGCGACGAAGGCGAGCGCGGTATGGACGCCAGGGCTATCGTCGAGGGCCGCGCTGCCCCCCTGTTCGGCCTCGGCTGGTGGTCGGTGCCCAATCTCTACTTCTACGGCATCGCCTGGATGATCCGCATATTCGGCGACAACATGGTGGGCGAGCGGATGCTGTCGGTTGTATCAGGTGTGCTTGCCATTTGGTTCGTGTACCGCACGGGGCGCCTTCTTTTCGGCGTGCGAGCCGGGTTGATCGCGGGAACCCTGCTCGCGGTGTCGCCCCTCTGGTTGCAGTTCAGTCGAGAAGGCGGCGAGAGCACCCCCACCGGCATGCTGTGGGCGGGCGGGTTCTACTTTCTTGTTCGCGCACTGCGCTTTCGCCGGTGGAGCGATTGGACGCTCTCCGGTCTGCTCTACGGCTTCAGCCTCTACTATTATGCCGCAGGTAAGCTGGTTGTGCCCCTGCTTGGCTTTGTAGGGTTGTACTGCCTGATTCGATGGCGGCTCTACTTTTTCAAGCGATATTTGTTGGGCTTTGTGCTTTTGGGTGTGGCGTTCGGTTTGGCTTTCCTGCCGTATGCCGTTTTCCTGCAAGGCGACCAGTGGCACGGCTTCTTCGGGCGTGCCCAGGAAACCTCCATCTTCTCGCCCCAGCACCAGGCTAATACC
>JBBSIX010000122.1:0-9201 GCA_038231875.1 Chloroflexia bacterium
AATGACAAGCTGTAGTGAGGGTGAGCGTAACCAGTGTGGGTTGCGCTCGTTGTTCTGCATAAAGATGTGGGTAATCACCGGAATAGGAGGCATCCACCAACTATGGCCGCAAGCCAAAGCGAAATCAAAGCCAGAATAGACGAGTTGCGCCTGAGCCTCAACGGGTACAACCGGCAGTTGGGCAGGCCGGACCTGTCTGCCGAACGGGCCGAGCGTCTGGAGACGGAGGTCGGCTCTCTGTCGGCTGAGATAGCCACTCTGGAAAAGCTCGCACAACTCGTTCGCCTGGAGCCGGACGGCGAGAAAGTAACGGCAGCCGTAACCGAGCGCCTCGCTGTGGTGACAAGCCGCCTTGCCGCAGAGCCTGCTTTTGCCCACCTTGAGCCGGGTGATGTGGGGGCGGTGTCCGGCGAGGCGAAGGCGCTGCTGTGGGCGCTAGGCCGCGACAAGCTCACCCTGGCCTTGCGCGAAGTGCCGGCGCTCGCCTCACGCGCCGACCCCGACCGCACCGCCCGCGCCTTGCCGAACATCCTGATCCACACGCTCGAAGACGCCCCCGATCCCGATGCTCGCGCCGGCGCCGCCTACGAACTGGGCAAGTTGGGCATCGCTGAGGCTATTCCTGCCCTTGTAACGGCAGCTAACGACGCGGACCCTTCCCTGGCCTCGGCAGCCTTCCGCGCCCTCGCCCGGTTCCCCGATGCCGACCTGATAGAGGCGGGCGTCGCGCCCGAGGTGCGGGCAAAGATAAGGGGAATAGGTTAGCAGTTGCGGGCAATCACCCAGGGAAAATTGCTGGTGATTACCCACATCTGAAGCTATGCTGCATGCCGGGCTACCCTGTTGGGAATACAATTGATACTACATAATGTCATTCTGAGCGTAGCGAAGAATCAGTGCGCCTTCATGACAGTAGGCATATATATGCATCAGTACGGCTTAGATAACCAGGTATTCTACCATCGAGAATCATGCTCCACCCACTGATTCCTCACTGCGTTCGGAATGACATAATGTAGTACAGGTGAGCACGACGAGTTGGGGTGGCCCTCGTTGTTCCGCATATAGATGTGGATAATCACCAGAAAATGTAAGTGTTCAGACTTGGGGTGCAGGGGGCGCAGCCCCATGACGGGGTGGCAGGGGTGTCCCCTGCCTACTTCCTAATAAAAGCCCCATCCCGCGTGCGGGAGGGAGGCATGGGGTGGGTCTCTACATGCCGAGGTCTAATTTCCTCCACCGCAACTCTGAACACTTACCAGAAAATTTGCCCTTGTTGCCCTCCTACCCCTGTGATATAATGCCGCATGAGCGGCCTTGAGCACTCCATCTTTGTAGTGCCCCAGTTGCATCGGCTCGGCGTTTGGGTCTAGCATAAAAATAGCAAGCAATAGGAGGCAAATAAATGAAAGTTAGCGAAGTCATGATTGACAAGCCTCCGGTGGTTACGCCTCTGGACAGCATATCGCAGGCGGCCCGAGTAATAGACGAACTTCACACATCCCTTGTGCCTGTCGTAGACGCACAAGATGCCAGGCGGATCATCGGTATAATCACCGATAAAGATGTGATGCGCTGCACAGCCTCCGGCAACAATCCGCAAGAGTGCCACGTCGAGGACTTTATGGGGGACACGTTTGAAACAGTCAGCGTGGACGCCGATGTGGAGACTGCGCTGGCCGAAGTGCCCCGCGAAGCCGATGCCCCCAGGGGCGACCTCGGCACAGGCACCGAGGGCCAACAAGGCGCCCCCGGCGGGCTTTTCGGCAGGCGGCCTATTGTGGTGGTGGACGACGAAGGGCGCGTAGTCGGCCTCATTACCCGCCCGCACCTAGCTATGGACATGGCCAAGGTGCAGTCGGGCCAGGTGGTATCCGGGCGCACCGAGTCTATGCAGCTTGTGTGGCGCTGTACCGACTGCGGTTATCTCCTCACCCGCGCCGAGCAGCTACCCGACCAGTGCCCCGACTGTGGCGCGCCTAAAGAAAATTTTGTGCTCGTAACCGAGGACTAGCTTCGGTAGCTGAGGAATCGCCTTCCTCCTATTGACGCTTACGGTCCCACTTTTCACTTATGTCGGACAAAAACTTCAAGTTCATTGACCTGCCGAGTTCGGCGGAACGGCTGGGCGTAACGCGCACACAACTGCTCCAATGGGTAGACGAGGGCCGCATCCGCCCGTTCAGCGGCAAAGGCCAACAGAGCGTCTTCCGCGCAAGCGACGTAGGCAGGTTTGCCCTCGAACTGGGCGTGGGCACGGCTACGGCTACGGCTCAGGCGGAGGCCGGCGAACCGGAGGCCCAATCCGCAACCCCTCCTGCACGTGTGCGTAGGCGCGACCCTGTGAAGCTGATAGGAACCCGCCTGAGCATGGACTCGCGTTGGGCCGAGATCAGCGACCAGGACATTGCCGTCTGGCTGGACGCCACCGAACCTGTGCAGTTCGACCGGGTGAGGAAAGTAGCCGACCTGGCGATAGAACGCCTGCAAAAGCTGCGCTCTATGCTCGACGAAAAAGCATAGGCTCGCCTCAACAAAACCTCCCACTACGAGTAACCGATGTCGCACTTCTACACTCTCAGCGAGGCCAACAGCATGTTGCCTGAACTTACCGACCTGATACAAAAGATGCAGGCCGACGGGCGACAGCTTGCCCAACTACAGGGGCGTGCGCTGGAGATGCGTGAAAAGACCCAGGGCAACGGCAACCACAACCCGGGAGAAGATACGGCCATATCCCAGGCGATCAGCCAGGCCGAGCATGCGCTGAGGACCTCGGCACAACGGCTTCAGGAGTGGGAGCTTGAGATGAAAGACCTACAATCCGGCCTGGTAGACTTTCCTGCCCTGCTTGACGGGCGCACCGTGCTCCTCTGCTGGCAGCTTGGCGAACCGCAGGTGGGCTACTGGCACGAAATTACCACAGGGTTCGCAGGGCGGCGGCCCGTGGACGACCTGTTCGCATAAGCCGGCGCAGCGCTCACCCTGTGCGTTGGCGCAACGCTTCGTACAGCACGATGGACCCCGCCACCGCTGCGTTCAGCGACTCGACTTTCCCTAGCATGGGTATTGCCAGCGCGCCGTCGCATCGCTCGCGCACCAACCTTCCCACGCCGCGCCCCTCCGAACCGACCACCACCCCCAGGGCGCCTTTGAGATCGGCCTCGGTGTAGAGAGCCGCCCCTTCCTCGGCTTGCAAAGCGTACACCCATAGCCCCGCCTCTTGCAGCGCCTCCACTGCCCTGGGCAGATTGTTCACCAGGCACACGTTGAGGTGTTCTACCGCCCCGGCTGAAGCGTTCACTACGGCCGGCGTTACCTCCACCTGCCTCCTGTCCAGCATCACCACAGCCGTAACACCCGCAGCCTCCGATGAGCGCAGGAGAACGCCAAAGTTCTGCGGGTCTTGTACCGCATCGAGCAGCAGCGCCAGGGCGCGGGGCCCTTGCGCTTTGCACAGCGCGGCCACCTCCGCCAGTGAGTTGTACTGAAAGGGCGATACCTCGGCGGCCACCCCCTGGTGGTGCCGGCCAACCCTGGTGAGGGCATCGAGCCGCGCCGGGGGAACCCGTTCTACGGACACTTGCAGCCGTCGGGCCTCCTTCTCGATCTCCGAGATGGTGTTTTCAGCGCTGCCCTTCCCCTCCTTCAGCGAGTCGCTCAACAGCACCCGTGCAACTTTGCGCCGTCCCGCCCGCAAAGCCTCTACCACTGCATGCCGCCCGTACAACCACTCAGCCACAGCGCTCCTTCGCGGGCAAAAAGAGGGCGACATGAGGCTGCCTGCTTGCCCAAAAAATGAGATCCTCGGCTTGTTGCAACGTCCCGCTACTCAACCCGCTTTACTCGTCGGAGGCCGGGCTTGTGGGGCTGTCTTTGGCCTTAGCCTCAGAACCGCCTGAGTCGCCTGAGCCTCCGGACTCAGTAGAGCCGCCTGAGTTGTCCGAACTTCTCGTATCGCCGTTCTTTGTGGAGGCTTTTGTCTCACCCTTTGATCCTGTATCGCCACTCTGCTTGGCGGACTGGCGGCTGTCGTTGACGTACCAGCCGCTGCCCTTGAAAATCACCCCTACAGGGTGGATCACCCGGCGCACCGGCCCCTCGCCACACAACTGGCACTGGGTAATCCGCTCGGCGGTGACGGGCTGTATCTTATCGAAACGCTCGCCGCAATGTTTGCATTCGTATTCATAAACCGGCATATTGTTGTTCTCTCCAAATCTATATCTACTGTTTTGAAAACAAGGGGTGCAGGGGGCGAAGCCCCTGACCGGGGCTATGGGGGTGTCCCCCAGAACTCCCCCCTTTTCAGTCATACGCTGACGGCAACCAGCCATGAAAAACTACTCTATATACTACAAGTATAAGTAAAAGCACGGGCAAAAGCAATCGGTGGAGCAGCGCACACGAGTGCGAGCACCGCTTTGCGTTACGACCCCCTTGAGGCGAGCCTGTCCAGGGCCACAAGGATGCCCCTCTGCACCATTCGCAGCACCAGCAGGTTGGTTTCGGGGGGTGACTTGAGCATGGTGTGGGCGGCGGAAGCGGCGCAGGCCGCCTCGTGGAACTGCCCCGACATGCGAAACCATTCAGACATGCTACGCAGCCGCCGGGCGTAGCGTGCGCGTACCTCCGTGCCGAACTCGTCATGCGCCAGGCGTATCAGGGCAGGCAGCAGCAACTTCCAGTTGTCGTCCGTCAGCTTCCGGGGCGCGTCGCCGTTGAGAGCGCTTATCTCCTGTGCCACCTCTTGGGCCGAGTCCCCTGTCAGATACCAGCTACTGAGGACCGGATTCAACAGCAAATCAGCCTCGCTCCCCACAAATCGCTCGGTGTGCCACTGCTCAGGCTCCTCGATTTCTCCGGCGCTATCCTCCGGTCTTTCGCTAAACTGCCAAAAATGGTGGCTGTAGAGGCAGTAGCTCAACGGCAGAGGCGTCTGCGACAGCCAGTTCTTGGCGACGGCCTCTCGCAGTACCTGGAGGCCGTACAAGTAGGACACCTCCAGCGCGGCGGCAACCGGCTCTGCTGCGCCCCCCAGGGGCCAACTGCCCAGGCCCTCGCCCCACACCCTGGGAGTGTAGCGGTGTAGGTGGCCGAGTTTGGCGGGGTGAGGCGGTGTTTCCCCGCCGGTTGTCTCGTACTCAACAGCGTCCGCCACGCCCGACATCTCGCTCAGGTACATCTCAAGGGTCAAAGCGCCGGTCTTAGCTGCGGTATCTTCCACAGACGTGGGCGCTATCAACACCAGCAAGCGATTGCCCGACCCGTCTATAGGGCCAAGCAAAGCTCGACACTGCATGTTGGGGCGGCTCATGCGCGGACTGTAGCCTGCAAGCCGCATCTTCTGTATAGCACGAAGGGCGGCATGCCCGGCAGTACGCGAAAGGCTGGGTTCGAGGGCCGCCAAAGTGGACAGCGCTTGCCGACTTCCCTGCCCCGCCAGCGCCTCTACAACCGACAGAGACAATTCTTCGTCCGGGTGCAGCGACATGAGCCGGGCTACTTCCAGAGGCAGTTCATCTTCCTGCAAAAGCCTGTTGAATACCATGTAAAGCAGATCGGACGGCTGGAACATGAGCGACTGCACGTAGTTTCGCAGCACGCGCAGTCCGAGCGACTGCCGAACCACCGCCGCGAATGACAGGCCCAAGGCTAACGCAGGGTCGCGCAGCGTGGCAAGCAAGTCGTCGGCGGGGGGTACATCCAGGAAGTACTCAAGCAGGAGCGACGCACCCAACCGACGGGCATCAGAGTTGCGCCGGTCATGCGCTACCTTCAGCATCTGGGACACAGCTTCGGCACGCTTTCGGTAGGCGGCGACGACAAGCCCCAAACTCTCAAGCTCCAACGGCTTGAAAGCGTCTACGCGGCGAGCCGCCACCGCCGGTACTGACGGGCCGCAGGCGACGGCTTCTGTGAGCCTTCGTGCAAACTGGGGGTCGGCAAGGGGGGTTGTTGCCAGCAGATCAAGGGCACGCTCGGCAGACAGGTAGCCCTGTAAGTCTATAACTTTGCCTTTATTTATGCTGGAGATGCGCGAACGATCTCGGTCGGTGTCACGGCTGGACGGCACGCCAGAACCCTCCCAGGCAATGTGTTGTCGAAAAACACGAAGCGTGATGCCATTATACAGCATCACGCCTTATAATAGGCATAGCAAACAAACAACTATACCGAAAGCCTTACCGGAAGCTTGACTTATGCGTATCTCGACCTGGACACGTGTCGCCCTCAGCTATGCCCTGCTTGTAGTGATTACAGGAGCGGCGTTGGGCTTGCTGTTGGGCGGGGAGATCGAGCGCCGTGAGGGTGAGGCGTTGCGCGTGCGGCTGGGCGATCAGGCTCATGCGGTTGCCTACAGCGCCGCTTCCCTGCTGGCCGCCGACGCTCCCCTGCCCGCGCTCAACAAGCTGGCCGCCGGCTTGGGCGCGGCGTTCGGCACTCGTGTGACCATTATCACGCCGGACGGCACAGTACTGGGCGACTCGGAGCAAGACCCGGCCCTCATGGAGAGCCACGCGACCAGACCGGAGGTAGTGCAGGCGCTGGCGAACCCTTCTTCCGTCGGCGTCGCCAGCCGCATGAGCGCCACCGTCCACCGGCAACTGCTCTACGTAGCCGCCGCCGTAACCGCGCCCGGCGAGCCGGGGAGAGTGGTAGGGGTGGCTCGCGTGGCCTACCCGGTGGCCGACATCGAGGCTGCGCGCAACGCCCTCCTTGCCGGCATTCTGCTGGCGGCGCTTGCCGTCAGCCTGCCTGCCGCCCTGCTTGGTATGGTCTTGCCGCGCAGCCTCGCACGGCAGCTAAATGCACTGCGAGACACAGCCGTGCGCTTCGGCAAAGGCAATCTTCAGGCGCGCGCCCCCCTTACCCTCAGCGGTGAGATGCGCGAGTTGAGCGCCGAGTTCAACTCGATGGCCGAGCGCCTATCTCGCCTTCTTGAGCAGCGTACCCGCGAGCGCACCCGGATAGAGGCGGTATTTGCCTCCATGCAGGATGGCGTGCTGATCACCGATGCCCAGGGGCGGGTGCAAAGCATAAACGTGGCCGCCGCCCGCCTGTTCAACACCTCTCTAGAGAGGGCTGCGGGCCGCTCTTTGATAGAACTGACGCACGACCATGAGCTACACAGGGCGTTGCAGGCTGCTTTGTCGGAGCCGGACACCCGGCGCCGGCTTGAAGTCAAGATCGGCGACTATGCAATCGTGGCCGACATGACTGCGATGCCCGACAAGTCCGGTGCAACGCCAGGTGCGCCTGTTGTAGACGCGGCCAACCTTACCGGCCTGGTTGTGCTGCAAGATGTAACCGAGCTACGCCGCCTGGAGCGGGCGCGGCGAGATCTACTTGCCAACATCGGGCACGAGCTACGCACGCCTCTCGCCTCGGTGAAACTGTTGGCTGAAACGGCCGGCACCGCCATGCACGACGACCCACAGTCCGCCGCCGAGTTCTTGCGCCACATCACAGTGGAAGTGGACGGCCTGACCCATCTGGTGCGCGAGCTATTGGAGCTGTCGCGCATCGAGTCGGGGCAGGTGCCGTTGCGTCGCGAGCCGGTGGGCGTGGGCGAGTTGATGCTGAGGGTGGAGAGCAGGCTGCGTGTACTGGCCGAGCAGGGGGGCCTCCGTATCGCGGTGAGCGCCCCCGACGGGCTGCCCCTCGCCTACGCCGACCCTGCGCGGGTGGAGCAGGTGCTGGTCAACCTTGCACATAATGCCGTCAAGTTCACCCCGCCGGGTGGGGAGATCACGCTTCGGGCCGAGCGGTACGGCGGCGGCCTGCGCATGAGCGTGAACGACACCGGCGTGGGCATCCCGCCCGACGACCTGCCCCGCATCTTCGAGCGGTTCTACAAGGTAGACAAGGCCCGCACCTCCAACCGCGAGGGCGAGGGGGGAACGGGCCTTGGCCTGGCGATTGCCAAGCATATAGTACAGGCGCACGGGGGCCGGATATGGGCCGAAAGCACCCTGGGCGAGGGCACTACTTTCTTCTTCACCCTGCCCCTCGCCGCCTCCTTGCCCCAGGAGGCATCCATATAAAGGGGGGCCGTAGTGCAGAAGATTCCTGACGAGGCAAGACTGAATATGTTGAGAGAACTGCCGCCCTTGATGCCGGAGTTCCTGCGTAAGCGCAGAGCAGGGCTGCCTGCGGTGCGCGAGTTGGCGAACAGCTTGGGGATAGACCCGGTGCAGTTGCACGTGCTACGTCTTCTGAGCCAGATACTGGGTAGTTATGGGGGCGAGCCGGTGACCCCTGCTCAGATACGTGCCTTCGACCCCTACAGCACCAAAGACGATCTCATGGGGGAGGTCGCCAGGCTTCAGGAGAATGGGCGGGTGCGGGAGGAGGGGCAGGGCAGGCTCGCACTATCTACTCAAGCCGAGAAGGTTGTTGAGGGGCTGCATAGAGCCGGCAGGGCACACGTGGCCGCTATGCAACCCTTACCGCCAAGCGATCTCGACAGATTGGCGGACCTGTTACAAACGGTTGTGGCCGCAACAGTAGCCGATCCTGTGCTGATGCCCCGCCCCGGTTCTCACCTGGCGAGCGGCCTATCCCTCGCAGCGTCCACCGGCGACATGCCCGCGATGGTACGCATCGAACAGTCTATATTCGCGTTGTGGATGGCGCGGGATGACGCCCACATCGCCGCGTGGCGAGCTGCGGGGCTTGAGGGGCCGCCCTTGCCCGTGCTAACGCATATCTGGCGAGGCGAGGCAGGCACGATCGGGCAACTGGTCGAACATCTCGCCTCTCAACAGACGCCCCAGGACATAGAAGGTAATCTTGCTTATCTGATTGCCAACGAATACGTCAGCCAGGACGGAGACAGGCTAACTTTGACCCCCACCGGAAGTGTTGTTTACGGCGATATTGAGGGCGAAACAGACCGCTTATACTTCGCCTCATGGCCTTTGACGTTAGAAGAAGCACGGTGGCTGCGCGATAAACTGCGCGAACTGGTGGAGAACCTGCCTGCGCCGCCTTTGTCGAAATAGTCCGAGTGAGGTACGCTCCGGCACGCAGGGCATAGCGCATGCTAATGTATGCCAACGTAGCCGGAGAGGAGACTTTTATGCCCAACGTAGATATCGAAGCCCGCAATACACGGCGCCACCTGGCCTGAGCAAAAGGCCCCTCGCATCAAGGCTGTGTTGCAGCGCATACAGGACGAGCGCGGCAGCCTCGACA
>JBBSIX010000123.1:0-9200 GCA_038231875.1 Chloroflexia bacterium
GATTGCGACACCACCGGCATCGAGCCTGACTTCTCCCTGGTGAAGTTCAAAAAACTGGCTGGCGGCGGCTACTTCAAGATCATCAACCAGTCGGTGCCCTCGGCACTGGCGTTCCTGGGCTACACTCCTGAGCAGGCAGAGGATATCGTGGCGTACTGCGTGGGGCACAAGACGCTGGGGGGCGCGCCCGCCATCAACCACTACACCCTCAAGGAGCGGGGCTTTGACGACGAGGCCCTACAGCGAGTGGAGGCCGCCTTGCCCTCGGCCTTTGAGCTGTCCTTTGCCTTCTCTCCGTTCGTGCTGGGCGAGGATTTCTGCCGCGAAGTCTTCGGCTTGAGCGACGAGCAGATAGGCAGCCGCGAGGGTATCCTGGCGCAGTTGGGCTTCTGCAAGGCCGACATCTCCGCCGCCAACGACTATGTGTGCGGCACGATGACGGTCGAAGGCGCGCCCCATCTGCTCGACGAGCACCTGGCGGTGTTCGATTGCGCCAACCGCTGTGGTCGCCGGGGCACTCGCTATCTCAGCCCGTCGTCGCACCTCCACATGATGGCAGCCGCCCAGCCGTTCATCACTGGGGCGATTAGTAAGACCATAAACACCCCCAACACCGCCACTATAGAGGAGATAGAAGACATATACATGAAGTCCTGGCGGCTGATGCTCAAGGCGGTGGCGGTCTACCGCGACGGTTCTAAACTCAGCCAACCCCTCAACAGCCTCGGCATGGACGATAGCGACGAGGAAGAGGACGAGCAGTCGGCGGGTGTGCCCATCGTGCAGCGCGTGATGCAACTCGCCGCAGCCGGGGCCGCGACGATGAGCCGGGATGTGCGCCGCTATAAGCTGCCCAACCGTCGAGCGGGCTACACCCAGAAGGCTACGATAGCCGGACACAACGTCTATGTTCGCACCGGCGAGTACGAAGACGGGCAACTCGGCGAGATATTCATAGACATGCACAAGGAGGGCGCGGCCTTCCGGTCGGTTATGAACTGTTTTGCCATAGCTGTATCGCTCGGCTTGCAGTACGGCGTGCCCCTGGACGAGTACGTGGACGCTTTTGTGCTTACCCGCTTCGAGCCGAGCGGGCGCGTGACGGGCAACGACCACATCAAGAACGCCACCTCGGTGATAGATTATATCTTCCGCGAGCTTGCCATCTGCTACCTGGACCGCCTCGACTTGGCTCACCTGCCGGAGGGTTACGAGTCGAACCGCAGCGACACGGTCCCCAACCTGGAGAGCAAGCCCGCGCTCAATATAGGCCCGGCTGCCGTCACCAACCCGTCGCCTCATCTGCAACCGCTGGCGGGGAACGGCAACGGCAACGGGCACACCAACGGCCATTCAGCTACCAATGGTCACGGCCCTCTCCCTGCGGAAGCCGGAGTCGCCGCCTCCCTCAACCAGACGGCGGTGGTAGCCAAACGTGAGACGGGGCGCAGCGAGCAGATTGCTGAAGCCAAGCTGAAAGGCTACGAAGGCGAAAGCTGCCCCGAATGCGGCAACTTCACCCTGGTGCGTAACGGCACCTGCCTCAAGTGCGACTCGTGCGGCAGCACCACCGGGTGCAGCTAGCTCGTGATATCTCTGGGGACTGAGTTAGAAACGAGGGGCGGCTCTTTAGGGGACCGCCTCTCGTTTCTCGGGCATCCGACCGGGTGAGGTTTATTCATCCTCGAAAGACAGTGGAAAATGAATCCCCTCTCCTGTGTCACGCTGAACCTGAATTGGCCTGAATTGGCGCAGCCAAGAACCCAAGAACCCAAGAACCCAAGAACCCAAGAACCGAGGAAGCAGCTTCTCCATTGTCATTCCGAACGCAGTGAGGAATCAGTATACCGGCATGGTACTTGGGAGACTGATTCCTCACTGCGTTCGGAATGACACATCTCTACTTGGTAAGCCATTACTGTGCCCTTACCGGCTTTGAATAGAGCTTGCTGACCGGGCGAAGAATGGGTATAAGGATGCGACATAACCGCGTGCCTCTTGTATAACAAACTGTTGCCGGTTTGCCTATTGACGGGAGCAGCAATCCGTGCGATAATTAGAACATAAGTTCTAGTACACCGCAGCCTACTTTTATTCACCCCGTCATGCCCATGAAGGAGCAAACGATGGCACTTCGAAATGTTTCAGTAATATCGGTCTACGTCAGCGATCAGGACAAGGCGCTCGATTTCTACGTGAACAAACTCGGCTTTGCACCAGGCACCGACGCAACGTTCGGCGAGGGGATGCGTTGGCTTGAGGTCAAGCCCCCGGAAGGCGAGCTTGTTGTTGCCCTATGCGACGGCAAGGCTTACGGTAAGGAGGATCTGGTCGGTAAGAATCTCGGCTACTGCTTTTACAGCAACGATGTGCGTGGCACTTGCGAGGAGCTAAAGGGCAAAGGCGTGCAGATCACCGAGGAGCCGAACGATCAGCCCTGGGGAGTACAAGCTCAGTTCGCAGACCTCGACGGCAACGGCTTTGCCGTAGTCGGCGGTTAACAGACAGGCTAAGGTCCAGGTTCGGTGTTCTTACAGCGCCTTGAATCTGGACCTTCTCGAAAAAGGAGCAGAACAGTGACGATAAAGTATCTCTCCGGCGCGTCCGTCTACGTCAGCGACATGGACCGCTCGCTCGACTTTTATATAAGCAAACTTGGTTTTGAAAAGACCAACGACCAGATTTATGGCGAGGGCATGCGCTGGTTGGACATCAAGCTGCCCGACAGCCAGGTGACAATCGAACTGGTTGACGCGAAGATCGGTGAGGCCTACAATATGGGCTACGTGCTGGGCAAGTTCACCGGCTATGCTTTCTACAGCGACGACGTGCGCGCCACTTGCGCCGAGTTGGAGGCCAAAGGGGTTGTTATCACCGCGCAGCCGAGCGACCAGCCCTGGGGTGTGATGGCCCAGTTCGCAGACCCCGACGGCAACAGCTTTATAATTGCTAGCAACCGGTAAAGGAGAATTACGGCCATGAACAACTCAATTGAGCAGGGCACGTTAGCTGCCTTTTATGAGGGGTGGGAAGCTTATCAGGACCATCTGATAGCTGCCCTCGCTCCTCTGTCGCCTGAGCAACTCGCTCTGCGGGCAGCCCCCGACCTCCGCCCCGTTGGAACTCTTGCCGTGCACATCATCGCTACACGTGCCGGGTGGATGCACATCGGTTTGGGAGAGGGAGACGAGGCGATAGCTGCCATAGGCCAGTGGAACGACGACCCTGACGCCCCCATCCGCCTTGCCTCTGAACTGGTTGAGGGTCTACAAACCACCTGGCACCTTCTACAGTCCAGCCTGGCCCGGTGGACCCCGGAAGACCTGGCCCACACCTTCACCAGGACGCGGGGAAGCCGGACGCGCACCTTTTCTCGGCAGTGGGTCATCTGGCACCTGATCGAGCACGACTTGCATCACGGCGGCGAAATCTCTCTCACGCTCGGCATGCACGGGCTTGAGGGCCTCGGCATCTAACCCGAACTTGGAGAGGAGAAAGCTATGGATCAATCTACACAAGCAGGGGAATCGTTTATCACGGGGATATTCCGGCACAACACCTGGGCTAATCTCAGGCTGCTGGAGGCTTGCAGGCAACTCAGCGACGAGCAGATGGACGCCACTGTGCCCGGAACCTATGGTTCGATACGCGACACTCTGTTCCATATAGTGGGTGGGGAGATGAGTTACGTGGGGCGAGTGACGGGGCGGGAGCCGGAGAACAGTGCCAGGTCGGGAGAGTTCCCGGGCATTGACGCGCTGGAGCGGTACGCTCGGTGGTGCGGCGAAGAACTGCTACAGTTGGCCCCATCAGCCCGCGCAGGAGACGTTGTAACGGAGGTATGGGAGAACAAGAAAGGGCAGTACAACCTCACTGACCTGCTCACGCAGGCGATCAACCATGCCACCGAGCACCGGGCGCAGGTGGCGACCGTGCTCACTCAGCAGGGGATCGAGCCGCCGGATATGAGCGGCTGGGCCTACATGGAAGATATGGGGCGTTTCACGGAAACTGAGATTTGATGCTGATACGAGAGGTTTACACTATGGCTGCACCAACCAACAGTACCCAGGGCTATGTAGAGGTAGAGGGCGGACAACTGGCGTATGAGGTGGCGGGGGAGGGGCACCCTCTCTTGCTCATACACGCGGGCATCGCCGATATGAGCATGTGGGACGAGCAGTTCCGAGAGTTCGCCGGGCAGTATCGCGTAATCCGCTACGACACGCGCGGCTACGGCAAATCTAAAACCGAGGATGTCGAGTTTTCCAACCGACAGGATGCATATACTTTGCTCACCCATCTCGGCGTGGACAAGGCCTACGTCATGGGGGTGTCGCGAGGTGGGCAGATCGCCCTCGACTTCACATTGGAACATCCTGAGTTGGTGGATGCGTTGCTCCTGGTGGCTTCGGGTCTGGGCGGTTTCGACTCCCCACCTCCTACAGAGGCGGAGATGGCCCTTTTCGACCAGGAGGAGCGGCTTTGGGAGGCTAAAGACTGGGAGGGCCTGGCCGATCTGTCCGTGCGCCTATGGGTTGATGGTCCGGGGCAGCCGGAGGGCCGAGCCGACAAAGCGGTACGCGAAAAGGTGCGCCGTATGTGCCTCAACAACTCTACCACCCATGAGCATCAGGGTAAGCCTATTGTGCTTGACCCGCCGGCTGCCGGTCGTCTGACCGAAGTGGCGGTTCCCACTCTTGTTATCGTGGGCGACCTGGACGAGTCGCCCACTGTGGCGGCTTGCCATGCACTGGGCAACGGGATCGAGGGGGCGCGCATGGTGATGATGGAGGGTGTAGCACACCTACCGATGATGGAACGGCCGCAAGAGTTCAACCGCATCGTCTCGGCCTTTCTGGGCAGCCTGTAACAACAGCCTCTAGAGCTTGACGTTGGACTTACCCTTTTTCTTCCCTGCCTCTTTTCCTCTGGTGAGCGGTTCAAGCTGGCCTCGCGTGCATGTCAGGCAGGGGTGTTCGGGATCGGACAGGTCGAGCTTGTCCCAGGGCACTTTGTAGCCGCTCGGCACTTTGCCGGTTACAAGGCCGAGAATGCCGCCCGCGAGAGGCAAGGCCGACAGCCTTTCCAGTATGGCGACGGGGCCGATCAGGTACTCCTTGACAACCCATTCCTCGCCCTGCTCATGGGCGCGCACCTCTTCGATGCGGCCCACTTTCAGGCCGTCCTTGTCGCGAACGTGCTTGCCGAGCAGCAATTCGAGGTGAACCTCATGGCGCTTCGTCATCAGCTGCCCCCCGGAATCCGGCCCACCACATGCTCGCGCAGCCACTGCTCGAACAACATCACGGGCGTTTTCTCGGCGTCAACCCCCACATCTATATCTATGCCCACATCGTGTACTCGCGACCAGGGGATGCGGTAAGGCTCGCCGTCCTTGCCGAACCTGGAGGCCAGCTTGGATACCCAGTTGCTCAGCTTTGGGTGCAGCCGCCGCGCCAGCGTCTGCGCGCCCGCCTCGATATAGGCTAGGCGGGGTGGCTCGCCTGTGCGAAGCTCGATGATCAATCCGTCGGCCCGGCCCATCGGCTGCTTGTGGCGGTCCACCAACTGATTGTCCAGCACGTCCCTGATGAGGTTTATCTCCTTGCGATCTTCTTGCGACACGTCGGCTAACCTCCCAGGATTTCCAGCGGCAAGGCCACAATAGCCAGCACGAAGGCCAGCCCGATGATGAAAATGACTACAGCGTTGCTGATCCAGCCGTTGCGATACTTGCCGACGTACCGCTCGTCGTTCATCAGCACCAGGAACGGCACGATCACGATAGGCAAGATGGCGGCGCTGAGGGCCATCGTGAAAAGGGTTAGTTGCAGAGGATCAATGCCGGCTACCATGAGCAGCGACGACAGGAATATCACCACCGTGTAGGTCATACTGAAGCGTGCGTCCTTACTCGGCTTTTGACTCTCGCCCCATCTCCAGCCGAATGCCTGCGCGGTGATGTAAGCCTGGTCCAAGCCCACTTCAAGGGCGGCCCCGAAGCACGTTATGCCGAGCGACGCGGCAAACAGCAGAAATCCAATGAAGCCGAACGGCTGCACCAGCGTCAGGGCAGCCTGATTGTAGCTGTCTACCTGTATGCCCCTGGGATGCAGCACTACAGCCGCCGCCACCAGCAACCCCAGCGACACTATGCTGCCGAACCCCATGCCCACTACGGCGATGGCGCGGTTTACCCCTATGTACTCGCGATCCCATTTGCTCTCTACTGCCCCGGACGAGTAGAAAAAGAACAAGTATGGGCTGACCAGCGCTCCCACGATACTGACGGCTATAAACAAATAGTGGGCCGTGTCGTGGCGGGCTACGCTTGGGACCACTCCGGCCAGCACGCTGCTCCAGTCCGGCTTGACCACGACGGCTGCCGCCACAAACACCAGTGTGACCAGGCCCAGGATCGCTACGCTGTTCTCGATCAGGTCGAAAGTGCCCTTCCACAGCAGCAGCCACAGGAAAAACGCCACCGGCAAGACCCACCATCTGTAGCTCAGGCCGGTGACTAGTTGCAGGGCGATGCACACCCCACCGATCTCGGCTGCCAGCACCAGAAAGTCTACCACGACCTCCACGATGTACTGTATGAAATAGAACTTGGCGCCGAACCGCTCACGCACTGCCTCGGCCAGCGTGTGCTTGCTTGCCGCCGCCAACCGCCCCGACATTTCGACCAGGAACGTCACGCATACGGTCCCCAGCACGAGCGCCCAGATAAGCTCGAAGCCGAACGCCGCCCCTGCCTGCGCGGAGGTGGCGATAGCGCCCACGTCGAGGAAGCCTCCAATGCTGGTCAGGATGCCGAGCGCCACCTGGATGATCTTTTTCACTGGCCGACCCCCAGCTGCCCGGCTATTTTATCCAGAGCATCTTGTTCGTCGCCCAACTGCTTGACCTGTGCAGGCACAACGGTACGCTCGCCTTTTTGCACTGAGGTGGAGATTTGCTCGATGGCAGCCTGCACGCGCTGTAGATGCTGTATGAGGGACCTGTGGACCTCTGCGTCGGAGCCGGCCGGCAGGGAGGAGAGCTTTTGTACCGAGGTTTTCACTTCGCTCTGCGCCGACTGGAGGGCGTTGTTGGCATAGGCGTCGGGAACCTTGCCGCTCGCCCAACTTTCGGCCACCAGGTGGGCGGTGGCGGCGTTGGACTGGATGCTCGGCAGTTCTGCCTTGATCGTATCTTGCGGCGATTGTTGGCCGCACCCCGACAGCAACGCCAGTGCAAACAGTACGCTTATCGCCCGTGCAAGCATCAGCCTTCCTCTCCCGCCGGTTTGTAGAGAAATCAGCCTCTACTATGCCATTGTACCCAGCTTGTGCAGAATAGCCGCCATTATGCACAGGCGTCTTTGCAAAAACCGGGCCACACGGGAGAGAGATTGGGCCGGCAAGTGTGGCTATCGCTGCGCCGGCGCCAACTTGAACACTCGATTGCGTCCCGCCTCGGCCACCACTATATTGCCCTGCGCGTCAATGCCGAGGCCGTGCGGCAGCTGGAGGCCCGAAGCGAGCGTGGTCAGCCGTAGGCTAACGGGGTCTATGCGGTAGATGATGCCCTTGAGTGAGTTGACATAAATGCTGCCGTCGGCCCCTACAACTACATCGTCAGGCTGGTAGATAGAGGCGATGCGGGTGCGCTTGCCGTTCGGCAGGAGCCTGTACACGGCATTGCCGAACTCATCGGCCACCAATATGTTACCGTTCGGTTCGACGGCGGCCCCCGTGGGGCGCACAAAGCCGGTCGCGATAGTTTGCAGGCGCGTGCCGTCGCGGCTCATTCGCAAGAGGCGGCCATTGGGGCTATCGGGCACGAGAATATCGCCCGTCCTGGGGTCGAGGCCCAGTCCATCCACGCCTTCCTTGCCGGTATTGTTCACCATGCGGCGCAGCGTTTTCTTAGCTCCGGTTTTGGGATCAACTTCGAGGATGCGATTGGTGGCCTGATCAGCCACCACTATAGCTCCGTCTTTAGTCACCACAATGCCTTCCGGCTCGTCAATTCCGGCTGCGAGCACGGTGGGGGCTGCTCCGGGGCGAATAATATTCAACGCCTTGTTGGTGAAATCGCCAAAGAGGATGCTGCCGTCGGGCATGACGGTGAGGTCGTCGGGGCTGCCGAAGCCGTTGGCGATGTGGGTGATTGTGTAGGCGGCAGGCGGGGCGGGGGGCGGCGCCTGCACGACGCCGGCGCTGTGGGCAGCGGTAACGGCGGCGATGGTTGCGCTAAATACAACGCCGGCGAGCGCGGCTGCTGAGGAGGCTGCGGTTTGGGTCATGGGTATGCTCCTGAGTTCGATGGCGGGCACGGGACAGTGGGACAGTGGGGGCCGGGGTTCAAGGAAGTTTACCACATCCGACGGGGCTGCGGCGGAATCGGTATAATAAGTAAGCGTTCCCGACATGCCAAGAAAGTAGAATTACCCCATGAGCACTGTGCAAGACCTACAGCATACCGAAGAAGATGTGGAGGTTATCCACTTCAGCAGCATAGCCAACCGCCGCGCGGCACACTACCGCATGACGCCCGACTTGAAGATAAAGACGCGGGCCGAGGCGGTGCGTTTCATAGACGATGTAGGTGTGGCGCTCCTCTTTCCGGGCGACAACCTTCCGATGCCCGATCTGTGGTCTGCCGTCAATGGCCAGGAGCGCAAAGTGCCCAGGCGCCACCACGACCCGGCGCTCCGCAAAACCTGGGATTGGAAAGATACGATACCACAGCGCAAGGAAGCCTGGTACGGCAAGCTGGTGCGCGGCAAACCGGCTTTCGTCTCGATGAGCGATCTGCCGGCCCTGTACGCCCTCTCCAACAACTATGGCGAACTGGACGACTACCTGGAAGCCTATCAGGATGGCCTGTTGAGTCAGGAGGGGAAGCAAATATACGAAGTGCTGCTCTCCGAGGGGCCGTTGCCCACCAGCGCGTTGCGGAAGGCCTGCGGCTTGACCGGCGGCGGCGATAACGCCCGTCGCTTTGAGCGAGCTATTGCCGAGTTGCAGGCCGACCTGAAGATCGTCAAAGCAGGGATTTCGGACTCCAACCGCTGGAAGTACTGCTACGTGTACGACCTGCTGCTGCGGTGGGCGCCCGACCTGGGCGAGCAGGCGCGCCGGTACAACACCCGCTCGGCTATGCGCCGGCTCATCAGCCGCCACCTGGCCTCGAACATTGCCGCGCCC
>JBBSIX010000124.1:0-9198 GCA_038231875.1 Chloroflexia bacterium
GCATAGAGACGTTCAACAGCCAGTTGGAGAAGATGGGCTTACAGAGGCTGCACGCCCGCACCAATCCTGGTTTTGAGATCAAGGTCCTTGCCTCTCTTCTTGCGTTGGCTTGTGTTAATCTTATCTAGCAATCAAGGTATACTGTGCCGGTACAGCTAATCCAGCTGCCAAATTCCTCATGTGCATCGGAACAGTCGCCAGTCAAGACACCCCATGTGCCCGCAGATCGCGGCTTCTCTACCACGAAAAGCCGGCTTTGGCACGTATATATGTGTAAATGTGCCGCCGCCACGAAGGAGGGCTGCTAGAATAATCGTGCCCTGCCGCAGCTTTACACATGGCCCAAGTAACCATCAAACTGTGGCGAAGGACGCTGATTAGGAGAGCGGGCTGCCGTGCTCATGAATGCGCGGTCCGGCTGATCAGACAGGTTAGCAGCAGACAACGGTGAGCGCTATGTTCAATCCGGATTCCCCACAAGGGCTTGCTATCTCAAACCTATTCGTGTTGACCTTGCTTATTGCGGCAGGGATATTCCTGCTGGTCGCGGGCTTGGTAGTATACGCCTCGATCTGCTACCGGCGTAAGCCCGGCCAGGGCGAACCGTACCAGAACTTCGGCATCCCCAAGCTGGAGGTGGGGTGGACGGTCGCCCCAGCTGTACTGCTGCTCGGCCTGTTCGGTGTGACCTTCGTGGGCATGGGCAACGCCGACCCTGCTGTGGAGAAGGACCGCGCGCCCGACATCATCGTTACGGGCTACCAGTGGTGGTGGGGGGTCAGCTATCCCCAGGCGGGGGTAATCTCGGCCAACGAGATACATATGCCCGCCGGCAAGCGGATGCTCGTCCGATTGATCGGAGGCGATGTGATCCACGATCTGTGGATACCGCGCCTGGGCCGCAAGATGGATATGGTACCGGGCCACCCCAACGAAATGTACATGCAGGCCGACACCCCAGGCGTCTACATCGGGGCATGCGCCGAGTATTGCGGCGTGCAGCACTCCAAGATGCTTATTCGGGCTGTCGTGCAGACCCCCACTGAGTACGACGCCTGGCTGAAAACGCACAGCGCCCCTGCCCCCGCCCACCCCGACGCGGCATTCGCTCTGCGCGGTCAGCAACTCTTCCAACAAAAGACCTGCATAAGCTGTCACGCCATCAACGGCACTGCGGCGAACGCCCAGATAGGCCCCAATCTCACCCATGTAGCGAGCCGCCAGACGTTGGCCGCAGGGGTGCTGCAAAACACGCCCGAAAACATGGCCGCCTGGATAAAGAACCCACAGCAGATCAAGCCCGGTAGCTATATGCCCAACTTGCGCCTCACCGACGACGAGATAAAGGCGCTGGTGGCCTACATGGAGACGCTCAAGTGATTCGATGCATGGTTTGCCGGAGGTACGGTGCTGCTCCGCGCTCCGAACTGAGAGGAATGTTATGACGGACATACCGTTGGTGCCGGAGACGACCAGGCCGCTGCCCACACTGGGTAGCAGCGAAGGGCTGATCTCCTGGGTCGCTTCAGTGGACCACAAGCAGATCGGCATCATGTACTTGATTTCTTCGTTCCTGTTCTTTGTAGTGGGCGGGTTTGAGGCGCTGCTGATGCGTACCCAACTGGCGCAGCCCAACGCGACTTTCCTTTCGCCCGAAGCCTACAACCAGATATTCACCATGCACGGCACCACTATGATCTTCCTGGTAGTGGTTCCCATGCTGATCGGCTTTACGACCTATCTTGTGCCCTTGATGATAGGGGCGCGGGACATGGCTTTCCCCAGGCTGAACGCCCTCAGCTTTTGGGCGCTGGTGTTCGGCGGGCTGATGCTCTACTACAGCTTTATCGGGGGTGGCGCGCCCAATGCGGGCTGGTTCAGCTATGCCCCTCTCAGCGAACGCCCTTATGCCTCCACCAACGGCCTCGACTATTGGGCCTTGGGTTTGCTGGTAGTGGGGGTGGGCACTGTGGCTGCCGGCATCAATACCATCACCACAATATGGAAGCTCCGTGCCCCAGGGGTGACGATACGCCGCCTGCCCCTGTTCGTCTGGATGTCGCTGGTCAACTCGTTCCTCATCATCGGCGCGCTGCCCGCCCTCAATGCTTCGCTGGTGATGCTGCTGGCCGACAGGATGCTCAACGCCCACTTCTTCGCGCCTGCGGAGAGCGGGTCGGCGGTGCTGTGGCAGCACTTCTTCTGGGCATTCGGCCACCCTGAAGTGTACATAATGGTGCTGCCCGCTTTCGGCATCATTTCGGAGGTGATACCCGTCTTTTCCCGCAAGCCGATATTCGGCTATGCGTTCGTGGCCGGGTCCACTGTGGGCATCGCCTTCCTCAGCTTCGCGGTGTGGGCGCACCATATGTTCGCGGTCGGGCTGGGCAGGCCCTGGGACTTGATATTCGGCGCGTCCAGCATGCTGATCGCCGTGCCCACCGGGGTGAAAATCTTCAACTGGATAGCCACCATGTGGGGCGGGGCGATACGCTTCACCACCTCGATGCTTTTTGCCGCCTCGTTCCTGATTACCTTCACAATAGGCGGCATCAGCGGGGTGACTTTCGCCGTTGTGCCGGTTGACTGGCAGGTAACGGACTCCTACTACGTAGTCGCGCATATGCACTACGTATTGTTTGGCGGCACCATGTTTGCCGTGTTCGCGGGCGCTTACTACTGGTTCCCCAAGATGACGGGGCGGCTGCTGTCTGAGACGCTCGGCAAATGGCACTTTTCTCTCACTTTCATCGGGTTCAACCTGACCTTTTTTGTGCAGCACTTCCTGGGGCTGATGGGTATGCCTCGGCGCGTAGCGACCTATCCCGACCTGCCCAACTGGGGTCTGCTCAACCTGACCTCGACGGCGGGGGCGTTCATGCTGGGGGTGGCGAGCCTGGTGTTCTTCTGGAACGTCACGGCAAGTTGGCGCAACGGCAAAGAGGCCGGCGACAATCCCTGGCAGGCCTGGACCCTGGAGTGGGCCACCACATCGCCGCCTCCTATCTATAATTTCGATCAGGTTCCCCCTGTAAAGAGCCGCCGACCCCTGTGGGACCTGGCGCACCCTGAGAATCCCGACAGCCGACCTCGCAAGCCGAAAGTGGAGCAGACCGACCAATGACAACAACCGCCCTGGAGAAGCTCAAGCATATCGAGAAGAACACGCTCGGCATGGCGCTGTTCCTGATCAACGAAGCGGTGTTCTTCGCGCTGCTGATAATTGCTTTTGTAAACTTCCGCAACTCGGTCAAGAGCGGCCCCAACGCCGCCGCCGCTCTTGAGCCGCTCACCACAGCCCTATTTACGGTGGCCTTGTTGTCGAGCAGCTTCACCATCCGGCAAGCCGACAAGAACCTGGAGCGGAAGAACCATGCCCGCATGCTGGCCTGGCTGGTCGCCACGATAGCGCTGGGCGGGATATTCCTGGTCGGGCAGGGGATGGAGTACCGGCGGCTGCTCACCAACGATGTGACGATCAGCCGCAACATCTTCGGTTCCACCTTCTTTACCCTCACCGGCTTCCACGGCTTGCACGTGCTTGTCGGCCTCATCATGCTGGCGACCCTGGCTGCGTTTGCCTTCAGCGGCGGCCTCAAAGGGCCAAAGTCGTCCGGCATGGCCGCTATTTCTCTCTATTGGCACTTCGTGGACGTGGTGTGGGTGGTGATATTCGGCATTATCTATGTGTGGACGGCGGGGCTGATCAAGTTTTGAGTTACTCACTGTAAATCGAAGCTTCGTATGGAGGGGAAATGCAACTATCTTTGTCCAGGCCCTGGGTCGTATCGACACGCGGGCTGCCTCTGCCCTGGTACAGGCGGCTGACGGCGGCCACTGCGGTGGCGGTATGGGGGCTGATTGTGCTGGGCGGGATGGTGCGCGTTACGGGGTCGGGCATGGGCTGTGGGGCTTCATGGCCGCTGTGTCACGGTCGTTTGCTGCCCAACCTGGAGTACCACGAACTGGTCGAATGGAACCACCGGCTGTTCGCCACGCTGGTGGGCCTGCTGATGATCGTGACGATCGGCTCCACGCTGCTGTGGTATCGCCGCCCGCGCCTTGTGCTTATATCGCTGTTGGCCGCCGCCACCTACCTGGCCCAGGCCGTCCTGGGCGGCATCACGGTGCTGCTGCACCTGGATCACACCTGGGTGGCCGCCCATATGGGCAATTCGATGCTGCTCCTCGGCTCGCTGACGCTGCTCTCCCTGTTCGCACGTTTCCCCGAGCGCGGAGCAGCGCAAGGGTCCGCCGCTGAACTGAGTGTTCGCAAGTGGGGAGAGGGGAGCATAAAAAGGAGAGATGGGAAGACGAGCCAAGCTCCGGCAGGGGAACTCCCCTGCACTCCTTCTACGAACCTTCGTACCCTGCGCGTTCTGCGCGTTCTGGCGGTGGCTACTCTTGCGTGGACATTTGTCGCCATGCTCACAGGGTCGGCTGTGGTGGGGGCGGAGGCGGACCTAGCTTGCCCGGCCTGGCCGCAGTGCTACGGAGGGCGCATTTTGCCGGCGACCTTCGAGGCGTGGGTGAGTTTTGGGCACAGGGCCGCTGTGGGGCTTTCGGATGTGCTGATGTTGGCGCTGACGGTGGCGGTCTGGCGCAGTCGGGGGGCGCGGCGATTGCGAACCTCGGCGCACCTGCTCGCCCTGCTGTACGTGTCGCAGGTCTTCCTGGGTGCGTTCACCGTTTGGCTGGGCGCACCCGAAGCTCTCAAGGGGGCGCACCTTGCCCTGGCCGCCGCTACCTGGGCCGCGCTGGTCGCCCTAGCCATGTTTGTGTGGGTGTCGGCGCCCTCGGAAGGCGGCCCTTTGGGGGGCGGGAAAGGCGATGTTGGTGTTCGCGGCAGGCCGAAAGGCCGAAGCTCGATTGTCCCCGAAACGCTCGGACTGTACATCGGGCTGATCAAGCCTCGCGTGATACCTCTGCTGCTTGTGCCCACCGTCGCGGCGATGCTGATGGCGGCAGCCCAACAGCCCACTTCCCGACCGCTCCTCCCGTTGATACTGTTTACAGTGCTGGGGGGCACGCTGGCGACGGCTGGGGCGCACGCCATCAACCAGTACCTCGACCGGGACATAGACGCTAAGATGAGGCGCACCCGCAGCCGAGCGGTGGTGACGGGGCGCATCCCGCCGCGCAGCGCCCTCAGCTTCGGGGTGGCGCTGACTGTGCTGGCCGTCATACAGATGTGGCTGACGGTGAATCCGTTGGCGGCTCTATTGGCGCTGGGGGGCAATCTGTTCTACGTCTTCGTGTACACCCTGTGGCTCAAGCGCACCAGCACGCAGAACATAGTGATCGGCGGGGCGGCTGGGGCCGTGCCTCCGCTCGTCGGCTGGGCGGCGGTGACGGGCGGGTTGAGCATACCGGCGCTGCTCTTTTTCGCCATTATCTTCTTCTGGACGCCCGCGCACTTCTGGGCGCTGGCGCTGGTGCGGCAGGAGGACTACCGGGCGGCGGGCGTGCCGATGCTGCCGGTGGTGCGGGGCGAAGCCTACACACGCGCCGGCATACTGCGCTATGCGATACTGCTGCTGCTGGTGTCGCTGCTGCCGTTCGCCACGCAGTCGCTGAGTTGGCTCTACCTGGCGGCGGCTACTTCTCTGGGCGGGCTGTTCGTGCTTAAGGCGGCACAACTGGCCCGCCAAGCCTCCATCTCGGGGGCCTGGCGGCTGTTCAAGTTCTCCAATATCTACCTGGCGCTGCTCTATCTAGCTATGGTGGTAGACCGCTTATTGGCCCTGGGAGGCTACCGGCTGTGATGGTCACGATGCCGGTGTCGGCACACCTGGCCCCTCAGCAGCCGGACGGCTTTTGGGGGCTGTGGACCTGGGAGCCGTCGGTGCTCCTGGGGTGTGGGGCCTTGCTTGCACTGTACGTGTGGGCGCATCGGGGCCGGCTGACGAGGGCCGCGTGGGCCTTTTCGGCAGGGGTGCTGGTGCTGATGCTGGCGCTGGTGTCGCCTATTGACACTCTGGGCGACCATTATCTGTTCAGCGCTCATATGCTCCAGCATCTGCTGCTGGTGCTGGCGGCGGCCCCGCTCTTGATTACCGGCATGCCTGCCTCACTTCTTGAGCGGATCATTAGTTGGCCCCCTGCCGCCAGGGTGGAGAGCACGTTGAGGCAGCCGGTGGCGGCCTGGCTGTTGGGAGTGGGCACGCTGTGGGTGTGGCACATTCCGGCGCTGTACAATGCTGCGCTGGGCGACGAGGGGGTGCATATTTTCCAGCATCTGACCTTTCTGGCGGCAGCGTCTGCTTTTTGGTGGCCCGTAGTTGCGCCCTTGCGGGAGAGCCGCCTACCTCCCCTGGCTGCCGCCGGCTACCTCTTGTCTGCGAGCCTTGCCAATGCCCTGCTCGGCATCTACCTGACCTTCACGCCACCCGGCCTGTATCCCGCATACCTGCACCCCTCGGACGAGTATGGTATCCTACCTACGATTCGCAACGACTGGGGTTTGTCGGCGGCGAACGACCAGCAGCTGGGCGGGCTGCTTATGTGGGTTCCGGGCGGCCTGGTTTACCTTAGCGCCATATTGGGCGTGTTGATCGGCTGGTACTCGGCGCCGGAGGAAGACGAAGAGTTCAACGTGGCGGGTTCGCATGTTTAGAGAGGCTTGGAACCACCTTGGAACCACGACGGAGGGGTATAATGAAGCAGATAAGAAACGCGCTGCCGGCTCTGCTGGGCGCAATTGCGAGTGCGCTTTTGAGCGTGGCCGCGATGAGGCGGGTGATAGCGCCGGAAGTCGCTGTCGAGCGGGAGCCGGCGGTAAGCGAAGCGGAGCCGGCCGAGCTACACGTTCCGGTTGACCACATCTCAACGCCGCAGCCTGCGCTACGTCCCGGCTGGAGCCTGGCGCAACCTGCGGAGATACCCAAACCTACATACTGGCCCATTGTGATGGCGCTGGGGATTACCCTCTTTGCGTGGGGGGTGGTTACTTCCCTCATCATATCGTTCGTAGGGCTTGTCCTGTTCGTCCTGTCCCTCGTTGGGTGGCTGGGAGATATACAAGATGAACACACAAAGGAAAGGATATGAAATCTAGCGACCCTGAACCGGACACTATGTCGAAGCGCAAGGACACCCCAGAAACGCTGTCGAGGCGCGAGTTCCTCAACAAACTGAGCGTTGGCCTGAGCGCGGGCATCGCCGCTGTGGTGGGCCTGCCGGTATTGGGCTTCCTGTTCGCCCCGCTCTTGCGGAAGTCGCCTGAGGTGTGGCGGCAGGTCGGTGCGGTAGACACGTTCAAGGTAGGGGAGACGGTGGAGGTGAAGTTCCAGGACGCTTCGCCCCTGCCCTGGGCGGGTGTGACGGCGCAAACCGCCGCCTGGCTCCGGCGAGATGGCGCGGAGGCGTTTACGGCCTTCTCGGTAAACTGCACCCACCTGGGTTGCCCCGTCAACTGGCTGCCCGATGCCACGCTGTTCATGTGCCCGTGTCACGGCGGGGTGTACTACAAAGACGGCGCGGTGGCGGCCGGCCCCCCGCCCAGGGCCTTGCCCAGGTACGACGTGCGCGTGCGCGATGGGCAGGTGGAGATACAGGCGAGCGGCATACCGATCACGTGAGGAGCGTAGTAACCCTATGAGCGTAGTCAAGCGAACAATCCACTGGCTGGACGACCGCACCGGCATAGGAGCCTTCGCCAAGCCGATATTAGAGCACCCGATACCTCCCGGCACAGGCTGGTGGTACGTCTTCGGCAGCGCCACCCTCACCGCCTTTATCGTGCAGATTGTCACGGGGATAGCCCTCTCCAGCGCCTACGTCACCTCAACGGCCAACGCTTACGACAGCTTGCAGTTTATCACCCACGATGCGCCTTTCGGCAACCTCCTGAGAGGGATGCACTCCTGGGGCGCGTCGGCGATGGTAGTGCTGATCGGGGCGCACATGGCTCGCACTTTCATCACCGGCTCCTACAAGTTCCCGCGCGAGATGAACTGGCTCACAGGCTCTCTCCTGCTGCTTTTTACGCTGGCGATGGCCTTCACGGGCCAACTGTTGCGGTGGGACCAGAACGCCGTTTGGTCGCTGGTAGTGGCGGCATCGCAGGCGGGGCGAACGCCCTTCATCGGCGGGAAGTTGGCCGAGTTCATAATGGCCGGCGATACGATAGGCGGGGCGACGTTGAGCCGGTTCTTCTCGTTCCACGTCTTTTTCTTCCCAGCCGCTCTATTCACCTTCCTGGCGGTACACCTGTTCCTGGTGCTGCGAAACGGCATCTCCGAGCCGCCCAAGATCGGGCGCATCGTTGACCCCAACACGTACCGAGAGTGGTACCATAAGATGCTGGAGCGAGAGGGCGTACCGTTCTGGCCCGACGCCGCCTGGCGCGACGTGATTGCCTCGTTTGGGGTGGTGCTGGTGATCATGGGGCTGGCCTTTTTCTTCGGCCCGCCCGCCCTCGACAAGCCGCCCGACCCCACTATTATCCAGGCCTACCCTCGCCCGGACTTCTACTTCCTGTGGTACTTCGCGGTACTGGCCCTGATTCCGCCGGGGGCCGAGTCGGTGGTCATCATCGGAGGGCCTCTGCTGCTGGGGTTCCTCTTGTTTGTGCTGCCGTTGGTTGCCAATAAAGGCGAGAGAAGCCCGAAACGGCGGCCCTGGGCGGTGGCGGTGGTGGTGGCTACGGTGTTGATGGTGGGCACACTGTGGCTGGCTGGCGAGCGCGCCCGTTGGTCGCCCAATTTCGAGGCTCAACCTCTGCCCGCCTCTGTAGTGAACGCCCAGAGCGAATCGGTCAGCCGGGGGGCGCGCCTATTCCTGTCGAAGGGCTGCGCCTACTGCCACGTGATCGCGGGACGGGGCGGCCTGCGCGGGCCTGACCTGAGCCGGGTGGGGGACCGCCTGCCTGCCGGTCGCCTGACCACACGCATTCTCAACGGCGGCACCAACATGCCCGCCTACGGCAGCATCCTCTCGCCGGAGGAGCTAAACGACCTGGTGGCCTTCCTACAGTCCCGCCGGTCGCCCGATGCTCCCATTGGTGGCGGGGAGGGAACCGCCCCTTGAGTGGGCGCGGCCTAGTACGTTGGCCCGATGCACAGCTTCCCGTACCTATTCCCCTATAGTGACCAGCAGCAAACTACTCTATAGAGCCATCTCCCGATCATACCATCTTACGCTTGCCCAACTTGATGCTTGTGGTATAATAGTATTGATATAAACCATTTCCTCACA
>JBBSIX010000125.1:0-9155 GCA_038231875.1 Chloroflexia bacterium
GCTGACACTGGCGCTGCCCGCGCTCATCGCCCTGGGGGTGTTTGGGATATTTCTCAAGATGTCTATGCCCAAGCGCAATGCCGTGACCGTCGAGTCGCGTTTGCAGGCGTTTGCCGAACGCCCACGCACACTCGAAGAAATGGAGTTGGAGGCGCCCTTCAAAGAGCGAGTCATCAAGCCGCTAATCGCCAATATGACGCGATTTTTCGGCAAAATGGCCCCTTCAAACGGCATGGAAAAGATACGCAGCCAGCTTGTGCTGGCGGGCAACCCCTACAACATGGGCATCTCAGAGTTTACGGGCCTGCGGTTTATGCTGGGCATCGGCCTCGCGGTGGCAGCGGCAGGATTAGGGCTAATAGGCGGTGCGGCCTTACTGCAACTCCTGATGTTTTGCATGATAGCCCTCATAGTGGGTTTCATGCTGCCGATATTCTGGCTGCGGGGGCGCATCAAGAAGCGCCAAAAGGTGATCCTCAAGACGCTTCCCGACGCCATAGACCTCATGACGATCAGCGTAGAGGCGGGTTTGGCTTTCGACGGGGCGATGCAGCGCGTGGCCGAAAAGTGGGACAACGCTCTTTCCGCCGAGTTCGCCAGGGCCATCTCCGAGATGCGCGTGGGTAAAGTAAAGCGGGATGCCCTCCGCGAGCTTGTGGCGCGCACAGGCGTGCAGGACCTGAGCACCTTTGTGGCCTCCATCATTCAGGCCGACCAACTGGGCGTTTCGATAGCCAAAGTGCTGCGTGTACAGAGCGAGCAGATGCGTATCCGCCGCCGCCAGCGAGCCGAGGAACAGGCCCACAAAGCCCCCATCCTGATGATGATCCCGATGGTGTTCCTTATCTTCCCGGCCACCTATATAGTCATCCTGGGGCCGGCAGTGCCTAAAGTGCTGGAAGCCTTCAAGTAGGGAGACATGTGAAACAGAGATGCTTGTAGAAAACACCACGCGCCGAACCGTGCCGGCAGATAAGGCAACCAGGGCCGCTAGCTTCCCGGCAAGGGCGCGCGGCCTTATGCTGAAACCTCCTCTCGCCCAGGGCGAGGGCCTCATCATCCAACCGTGCAACTCGATCCACATGTTCTTTATGCGCTACCCTCTTGATGTGATATTCACCGACCGAGCCGGCCGGGTGCTCTTCATGTATAGAGGCATAGCGCCCTGGCGGGTGGGCCGCATCGTGAAAGGGGCACACACGGCGATAGAACTGGCATGCGGCACCATCGAGCGCACCGGCACCCAGTTGGGCGATGTAGTGACGGTCAGCGGCTAGCGGTTCGCGCCCTCGCAAGTACACAGTAGCCCTTCCAGGCCTATCTCACTAGGAGATAAGGCCTATTCCTTTTGCCCGGAGTAGATGCTAGAGTAGAGGTAGGCGCGTCCGCGTGAGCGGCATGCACATGCTGCTCTGCACTGCGAGACGGCTGTTCTTCTCGGAGGAGATTTTGTTACTCAATACAGTAGCTTCCGTTGCCAAAGCGACCGACAAACCACAACCCGAACCGGCCAATGCTGTAAAGCCGGAGCAGCATCGAACCGAGGCCTCCCCGGGCTTTGTGGGCCGCCTGGTGCATGCTCGCCTGCTTTTCGCCGGGCTGCTCGTGCTTGTGTCTGTAGCCGGAGCCGGCCTGTTCTGGCTGCAACGCCAGACTTCCTCCAACACTTCCCCCACATTGCCCACATTGCTGATCCTCGCCGCCAGTGCGCTTTTGTCCGGCTCTTTGCTGTTGGGTGAGATGGGAGCCCGCCGGCAGGCACGTGCGCTTACCAGGCGTGTGGACGATATAGCCGGGCTTGCCTGCGGCAAACCGATGAACAGAGAGGGCGCGAGCGCCCGCATCACAGGTGAGTTGGGAAGTCTGGCCGCCGCAGTTGATCGGGCGTCGGAGCAGGTCCACAACCGCACGAGTTTGCTCGAAGGGCTGGAGGCTCAGTATCGGTTGCTCCTGGAGCATTTGCCTGGCGCCTCCTACGTGTACAGCGCCGCCGGCGACGAGGCCCAGGTGCTCTACGTCAGCCCGCAAATAGAGCGGCTACTCGGCTTTACCCCCGATGAATGGGCGAATGACCCTACCCTCTGGGCACAGTTGTTGCACCCGGAGGACCGCAAGCGTGTGCTGGAACAATACGCCGCCTGCTGCGAGGGGGGAGAGCCGTTCTGCTGCGAGTATCGCATCCGAAACCGTGCCGGCGATACGGTGTGGCTCCGAGACGAGGCTCACATAACCGACGAAACCGACGATGCCGCATGCCTGCATTTGATGCTGGGTATGCTGCTCGATATTACCCCACACCGGCAAGCCTTGACATCGCTGCAAAACACCGGCGAGCGCATCGCCGACATAGTGGGCGAGGCGGGCGAGGCGATTGTGTCGCTGAACAGCCGGGGCGAGATAGCGCTTTTCAACAAGGGCGCGCAAAACCTGTTCGGGTACAGCGACGGCGAGGCGCTTGGTATGCCTGCCTCGGCCCTGTGGCCCCCTGCACAGGCGGAAAGTTACACGCGATGGTTGGCTGACTTCGTCGGCTCGCCGGATAGAACAAAACGGCTCATGCAGGACGGAGAGATAATTATAAGGCACAAGGGCGGGCATGAGTTTGTGGCCGAAGGCACAGTTTCGCGGTCGGTGCGCGGCGAAGGCATGTTGCTTACCCTGGTGCTGCGCGACATCACTGAGCGCAAACAGGCTGAAGGGCAGCTGCGGGCGCTGGAAGCCGGGTTCCGGGCGGCCTTCGACAGCAACCCTCTGCCCGTATGGGTCTATGACCTGGACACGCTTCGGTTCCTTGAAGTGAACGCCGCTGCACAGGCGCACTACGGCTACTCGCGCCGGGAGTTCCTCTCGATGGCCGCCCACGACCTGCGTGCGCCCGAAGATATGCCCCGCCTAGTGGACCTCACCGCAAGCAAGGCGCAGGACGGCCTCTATTCGATACAGGTGCGCCACCGATGCAAAGATGGCCGAATTATAGACGTGCAACTGATGTCGCAGCGCCTGGACTTCATGGGAGCGCATGCTGCCCTGGTGGTGGCCGAGGAGATCACCGAACGCAAGCGAGCTGAACAAGCCTTGCGCGAGAGCGAGCAGCGTTTCCGGGCGATGTTCGAGGGGTCGGCCATCGGTACGGCCCTGGTGGACCTGGACGGGCGCTACATAAAAGCCAACCCCGCCCTGCAAAACATGCTCGGCTACTCCGGCGACGAACTGGGCAGCCTGCGTTTCTCGCAAATCGCCCACCAGGAGGACTTGCAGCGCAGCCTCTACCCCTTCGAGGAACTCGTGGCCGGCCACCGGGACTACTATCACCAGGAGAGCCGCTTTGTGTGCAAAGACGGCAGCGTGATGTGGGCCAACCTCACCATGTCGCTGGTGCGCGGCAACAAGCGCAAGCCCCAATTTTGCATCCTCATGGCCGAGAATATCACCGAGCGCAAGCAGTCGCAGGAGCAAATCAAGCGGCAGCTTGAACGCCTTGCCGCCCTACGCAATATTGACCTGACGATCAGCTCAAGCCTCGACTTGAGGGTGACACTGAACGTTATCCTCGATCAGGTGATGTCGCAGCTACATGTGGATGCCACCGACGTCCTGCTGCTCAACACGCACACTCAGATGCTGGAATATGCCGCCGGGCGCGGCTTCCGGCAAGAGGCCGTCGCCCGCACGCGCCTGCGAATGGGCGAAGGGTACGCTGGGCGCGCGGCCCTCGAACGCCGCACCCTTACTGTCCCCGACCTCAGCCTGGCAACCGACCTGCATGCCGACCTGTTGGAGGGCGAGGATTTTGCGAGCTACTATGCCGTGCCCTTGCTTGTGAAGGGGCAGGTAAAGGGCGTGCTGGAGATCTTCCACCGCTCCGCGCTCAATCCCCAGCACGAGTGGCTCGACTTCCTGGAGGCTCTTACCTCGCAGGCCGCTATCGCCATTGACAACGCTACCATGTTCAACGATCTGCAACGCTCCAACACCGACCTTGCCCTGGCCTATGACACAACCCTTGAGGGTTGGTCGCACGCTCTCGACCTGCGCGACGAGGAGACCGAAGGACACACCCAGCGCGTCACCGAGATGACGGACCGCCTGGCCCGCTCGATGGGCGTCAGCGAAAGCGAACTTGTGCATGTGCATCGCGGAGCGTTGCTGCACGATATAGGCAAAATGGGCATCCCCGATGCGATCTTGCTCAAGCCCGGCCCCCTCAGCGAGGAGGAGTGGGAGATTATGCGCCGTCACCCTGGGTACGCCTACCAACTGCTGTCGCCCATCTCTTTTTTGCGCCCTTCGCTGGACATACCCTACTGCCACCACGAGAAGTGGGACGGCACGGGCTACCCACGTGGGCTAAAAGGCGAGCAGATACCGTTGTCGGCGCGTATCTTTGCGGTGGTGGACGTGTACGATGCCCTCCGCTCGGACCGCCCTTATCGCAGAGCTTGGTCCGAAGCCAAAGTGCGCGACCACATATCTTCTCTCTCAGGAACCCATTTCGACCCAAAGGTAGTAAAGGCTTTCCTGGCTATGGACATGCCCGCTTCCCACCCCACCGTGCCCCTGGGCGGGCTGTGGGAATACATCGAGCGCAAGTTGGTGGAAGGCGAGGAGTAGTCCGCTAGAGGTGAAGTTCGGGAATAATGCCCGGATGCGGCAACTGAACACGAAGATGCGAAGGCGCGAAGGTTTTTGTTGTTCAGAGGCCAGTCAAGAATGGTCGCAAGAGTAGCCGGGATGCCGGCATGAGGGAGACGCAGTTGGTACGTGAGAGAAACCATAAAAATCTTCGTGTCTTCGCGCCTTCGCATCTTCGTGTTTTCGTCTCTATAGTTAGGATAGAGGATCAAGCGTCTGGGGCTATGAACACGGAACAGCCCCAGACCCTTGTCGTTACAACGCTACCCTGTACTCGCACACTTCCTCATCGAGGCCGCGACAGGACACTTCCTCGATCTCCAACGTCTGCCCTGTGGCCCACTCGATACCGGCGGCGAGGAAGCCGGTGGTGACGTTGCAGTGAGCATTAGTGAGGCGACCGTAGCAGTAAGGGCAGGTTTCCACGCCGAAGAAATAGCCGCCGTCGCGCTCCTCAAAGTAGGCTTCCATGCCCATGCGGGCGTGCGCGTCGGCAAGCTCCATCAGGATAGTGCGTAGCTTTTTGTCAGGGGGCATCAGCTTGAAAGTAATGCCCTTCACGGCGGCCATCTTGCCCTTCAATGCGAGTTCCTGGCGGAACATCTCGCGGCCCACCTTCTGCGCCATCGCCTCGACTGCGTGCAGGTAGAACTCCTCCATCGCCTCGCCGAGGGCGCTAAAGCGGGTGTAGTTGATAGCGGGGGTCTCATCCGGCTCCAACTCAACCTGCTTTAGTTCTTCCAGGCCGGCCATCTGGAGCATAGAGTCGAGGCCGGCCTCGCCCGTGACTTTCTCAACGGACTTGATCAGGTTGTGCAGGGCCACATTCGTGACGAAGCGGGGGGCAAGCTCGTCGTCGGTTTCCAGCACTTCCTCGCGATACTCGCGGTCGTTCACGGGGGCGCTGTTGCGGGTGAGGCGTTCGAGCGTGTCGCCCGAAACGGGCATGGTAGGGGCATTGGAGCGGGAGACGCGAGTGCCGGGGATCGCCGCGCCGACGGAGGCCCAACTCACAGGCTTGGACCTCTGTTGATCGCCGCCGGCTCCACCGGCAGCTACCGAACGGCCTGCCTCGTTGCCGGCTGAGGCTTGCCCCTTGATGAGATTGAGCAGCGGCTTGGGCTTGGAGGTCTGCCAGTACGGTTTTACCCGTTCGGCAGCGGCGCGGGCCTCGTCTATCTCCTCTTGGCGCGCATTCAACCACTCCATGCCGCGCAACGCTCTAGGGTTGTTCGGATCAACGCGCAAGGTGCGCTCCAGGCAGTAGCGCACCTGGTCGGGTACGTCCACCACGCCGGACAACCAGAGCCACCCCTCGGCGTTGGCCGGGTCAAGGTAGACCACATGGGCCAGCGTTTCGCGAGCTAACTCGCGCTTGCCGCTCATCGCCGCTTGCTTGCCCCGCACCAGCAAGTCGGCAATCGAAGGTAATTGGTTGGGTGAGGCTTGTAACATCGGTTTGCTCCCGTGCATAGCTGATAGAATGGCTATCAGTCTTCAAATTATGATCCTCCCGCCTGCGTTCGCCGGCTGAATCGCGTTTACAAGGTTATATTAGCACAGGCATGCCGACTTGTGCGGAACATGCGGATAACATGGGGAAAGGTGGTGGATGAGATGTGGAGAGGGCAGATGCACCTGTTATAATGCGATGTTTTGCCGCCAGGGGCAGCGTGCGGCGAGGCTTTTCCCTCAAGAGCCAGGCGAAAGAAATCTGTAAGCCGGGCTACTTGCGCCTCAAGTTAGGCAGCAGCTCGGCCACGAGCATCCCGGCCACGATGAGGGCGGCCCCTACCCAGCCGTTCGCCGCCAGGCGCTCGCCGTCCAGCCATGCGCCGAATATGGCGGCGAACACCGGCTCCAGGGTGAAGATGAGCGCGGTATGCACGGCGCTGGTGGAGCGTTGCACCCCCACCTGGATGGCTATCGCCAGCCCGGTAGCCACCACTCCCAGGAAGGCAGCCCCCGCCCACACCTCTGCGCTCAACCCGGCTACTTGTTCTCCCAGCAACGCAGCAACAACAGCGTTCAGCAGCCCCGCAAACAGCACCTGCACGGCGGCCATCCGCAGCGGGTCGCACCATTGGGCCACCCGGGCCACCATCACGATCTGAACGGCGAAAGCCAGCGCACAACCCAGGACCAATAGGTCGCCGGGATTGGCTTGCAGGCCGTTGTCGAACCGGAGGGTCAGCAAGGCGAGGCCCAGGCCGGCGCTGACCACCCCCACCCAGGCCCAGGACGAGGGCCGGTGGTTCAGCACGAACAACGCGAGCACCGGCACAAGCACCACCGATAGCCCGGTGATGAAGCCCGCATTGCCGGCCGTTGTGTACTGCAAACCCAGCGTCTGCAAAGCGTACCCGGCCCACAGCGCCACGCCGGTAGCCGCCCCCCACCGAAGCTCGCGCACCGTCAGACCGCGCCACCTGCCCGTGACTAGCGCCAACAGCGCCAGAGTCGCCGCGCCTATGCCGAAGCGCACCGCCAAGAACAGCATCGGGGCGACCTGCTCCACTATGTCCTTCACCAACACAAAGGTGGAACCCCACACTAGCGTCACCGCCACCAGCAGGCCGTCGGACCTGAGTTGCGCTTTGAGAGGTGCATCTCCGTTAGGCCAGCGGGCAGGGGGAGCAGGAGGGTTGGGAGGAGTCGGGAGCGCGTGTGTCGAGGTCACAGAGAATTATAGCACGCAACCACCCCGTCCCACGCTTCGTTAAAGAAACAGATGCAGGTTACGTAACCACAGCCGAAACCAGCTATACTGAAAGACTGAAAGGACGAATAGAGAGGAAAGCGATGAACACAGGTATTCTCAAAGACAAACAAAAGCGCATAGCGGCGGTTCTGCCCGCCCTGGCGTTACTTACCCCACTGCTGGGGGTGGCGGCCCCGGCGGGCGCGCAGTCGGACGGCTTTGCGAACCCGGCCTTCAGGCGAGTGTGGGAACGCACCGACCTGCCGGTGCAGCAAGGCAAGGTGGCGCGCAGTTGGGTGTGGGGTCCGCTGCCGGGTAAGTCCCTCAACGAGCCGTTCAAGGAGGGCAAAGGCGGAACCCACCTCGTGCAGTACTTCGACAAAGCGCGTATGGAGATCAATTACCCCGATGCCAACCCGACCGACCCCTTCTACGTCACCAACGGCCTGCTGGTAGTCGAAATGATCAGTGGCCGGATGCAGTCCGGGATCAGCCAATTCGAGGCTTATGGGGCGAACGACCAGCCAGTGGCCGGCGACCCCGGCTCGGATGCGCCCTCCTACGCGGCTTTGCAGGGTGTTGCCTCGGTGGGCCTGCCCAATGGAGAACACCGTGCCGCGCCCGTCACCACCGGGGCCGTTATGCCCTCCGAGTATGTAAACAGCGCCGGCCTTGTTTCCCGCAACAACCCTTCGCTCGCGGGCGTTGAGGCTATCAAGGCCGCCGCTTTTGTAAACGAGACAGGCCACAATATACCCGCCCTGTTTTGGAACTACCTGAACGCGCAAGGCCCAATCTATGTGAACGGCGCTTACGTGAGCGGTCAGATAGTAGACTGGGTGACTGCGTTCGGCTACCCCGTTACCGAACCGTACTGGACCACCATAAAGGTTGGCGGACGCGACCGGGTGGTGCTGTTCCAGGCGTTCCAGAGGCGCATCCTGACCTACTCGCCGGCCAACGCCGACGGTTGGAAGGTGGAGATGGGCAACGTGGGCGCGCAGTACTACTCCTGGCGCTACGAGAATCCAGCCCTGGTGTGCCAAAAGGTTCCTCTGCGGGGGTTCGGCAGGGTGTGGGCGAACAATCGCTCGGTGCAGCGCGGCACGGGTTGTCCTCTGCCGTACCCACCCTTCGACAAAGAGCTGGCTGTAACCACGGCCTACCAGCCTTTCGAGCACGGCTCGATGCTGTTCGTGGATCGCACCACCTACACGCGAGAGCGGCTGATCTACGTCTTCTTCGAGGACGGAACCTTCCAGCAGTTCGACGACACCTGGCGGGAAGGCGACCCGGCTAGCGGGGGCCTCGCCCCTCCTCAAGGCTTGTTCGAGCCGATAAGGGGCTTCGGCAGGGTGTGGCGCGAGGGCACGGGCGCGCGGGTGAGGGAGCGTCTGGGCTGGGCCACCCGGCCTGAGAAAGGTGGTAACGGCGCTTACCAACGCTTCGAGCGAGGAGAGATGTACTGGTCGGACACCGTGAACAAAATCTGGGTGCTGTACGGCACAGTAGCGGGGGCTTATCCAGGCCCAACGCATGCTGGTCAGGCTCCTGGGCCGCTCACCTATCAGGTGTTCGACGATACATTCGCGCCCTAAGCGTAACCGGAACTTTTGAAAGGGCAAACACAAAGGCGGGGCATATAACGCTCCGCCTTTGTGTTTGCCTTGTTGCCCTCCACTCTAAGGGACTCTCGACAAATTACTTAGCCAACGAAGGGGCTGTTGCAGGAGCGATGTCGAGAAACCATTTGCCCAGTGTTGCGTGCCGCGTGAGTTGCGCTTCCACCCCCTTCATCGCTTCCTTACTCAGTTTCACCCCA
>JBBSIX010000126.1:0-9119 GCA_038231875.1 Chloroflexia bacterium
CCCCTACCCTCTATTTTCAGAGGAGCCTGAATTGCGAAGCAAGAACTGAAGAATCAGTGCGCCTATATGACAGTAGGGCTGAAAGTGCCGTACCTTGCACTGCAAGGAAGGAAGGCACTCTACTGATGAGTGCCCTGCTACACCTACTGATTCTTCGCTGCGCTCAGAATGACAAGGTGTAGTATTGAGGTAGAGGGTGGGCCGTCCGGCTTGCGCTGTGTCTGCCTGGGTACTCACTACGACGAGTTTGCGTCCGGCGGCATGGCGCGCAACCCTCATCTGCATAGCCCCAAAAATACACCCAAAGCCTCATGTACATTTTTTCACAACGTGCTACAATACGGTGACAGAGCCTACACGTTTGCAACATTACAAGCTAATCTACGTAAATACAGACAATCAATACAGGGCAAGCCTCCCAACAGGAGCGAGGAGATTATACGAATGAGCAATAACGGCAAAACCGCCAACCCTGCGCTGCACACCCCCACCGCACCCAATATGCCCAACGTGCCCAACATGGCCCCAGCCCCCGACGACATCATGGTCGAGGCGCGTGCGGTCGAAAAGACCTACGATACAGGCGCGGTCAAGGTACACGCCCTGCGCGGCCTCGACTTGCAGATCAAGCGCGGCGAGATGGCAGCCGTCATGGGGCCGTCCGGCTGCGGCAAAACCACCCTGCTCAACTGCCTGGCCGGCCTCGACAGCATAGACGCCGGGGAGATCATCATAGACGGCGTGCCCCTCCAAACGATGAACGACCGCCGCCGCACCGACCTGCGCGCCCGCAAGATGGGCTTTGTCTTTCAGTTCTACAACCTCTTGCCTGTGCTCTCCGCCATCGAAAATGTCGAGCTGCCGATGCTCGTCTCAGGCAGCAAGCCCGCCGAGGCTCGCAGCCGCGCCCTCGAAGCCCTCGACCTTGTGGGCCTCGCCGACCGCGCCAACCACCGCCCAGCCGAACTGTCCGGCGGCCAGCAGCAGCGCGTGACGATAGCCCGCGCCCTCGCCAACGACCCCGCTATCATCTGGGCCGACGAACCCACAGGCGACCTCGACTCCGAGACCTCCAACGACATCATGAACCTCCTTACCCGCCTCAACGCCGAGCAGGGCAAGACCTTCGTCATCGTCACCCACTCCCCCGAAGTCGGCTCCCGCGCCCACCGCATCATCCGCATGCGCGACGGCCTCATTACCGACTACGGCCTCGGTGAGCCGGCCAATATGCAAGAAGCGGTCGAGGCGATTACCTAGCAGACCCCCGCTCCACATTCTCAGGAGATAATAATGGAATCACTTTTCGGCGTCCCGATGGATAACGTCATGCTCGTGGTGCTCACGGCCAGCATACTCGTGTTGGCGGTCGTGGCCTTCCTCGCCTGGCGCAAGCCGGTTATCGCCCGCCTGGCCCTTCGCAACATCCCCCGCCGCCGCTCGCAGACGGTGCTGATCGTTTTTGGGCTGATGCTCGCCACCCTGCTTATCACGGCGGCCTTTGGAACCGGCGACACGATGACCTACTCGATGCGGCAGGCTTTCGCCGGCGGCCTGGGGGGGATCGACCTACAAGTAGAGCGGACCAACCCCGTTATCGCTCTCAGCGGCCCGCCCGACTTCAATCGCGCCGCCCCCACCTTCAGCGCCGGCCTGCTCGATAAGCTCAAGTCCGAAGTCGGCAACGACCCGCTCATAGACGGCTGGTCGCCCGTGTTCCAGCAGATCGGCCCTATCGTAGATACTACCTCCAACCAGGGGTCGGGCCAGACCTTTGTGCGCGGCGTCACCCCCGACCTGGAGCGCACTATGGGCAAATTGCAGTCCACCTCCGGCGGTGCGGTGGACCTGTCAACCCTCCAGGACGATCAGGCGCTCCTCGACAAAGCCGCCGCCGATAAGCTGGCCGCTCACGTCGGCGATACGGTCCGGTACAATATCGCGGGCAAACCGTATGAGATGACGGTGCGCGACATCGTAGCCAACACATCCCCTTCTACGCAGTTCCCCGTCACCTTCGTCACCCTTCGGCAAGCGCAGACGATGTTCAACGCGCCCGGCCAACTCACCCGCATAGACATATCCCTCAAGGGCGGGCCGTTGGAAGGTGTGCAGTACAGCGGCGAGGTGAAAGACAAACTGCGGGGCCTGCTGGACAAAGGCTTCGATGTGCAGGAGGCCAAGAAGGACGCCCTTAGCACCGCCGACTTAATAGGCAACTTCTTCACCACGATCTTTATCGGCATCGCCCTCTTTTCCATCGCGGCGGGCGTGCTGCTGATCATACTGATCTTTGCAATGTTGGCAGCCGAGCGCAAAAGCGAGATGGGTATGGCCCGCGCAGTCGGCATCCAGCGTGGCGATCTTACCCGCATGTTCATCTTCGAGGGCCTGGCTTACGACCTAGCGTCGGCGGCGGTGGGCGCGGCCCTGGGTGTGGCGGTGGGCTTCGCTATGGTGGGCGTTATCTCCTCGCTGCTGGGCAATTACGGCTTCAGCCTCACCCCCCACGTCGAACTGCGCTCCCTCGTGGTCGCCTACTGTCTGGGTTTGCTGATCACCTTCGCTACCGTCGCGGTGTCGGCGGGCCGGGTGTCGCGCCTGAACATCGTGTCGGCCATCCGCGACATCCCCGATATGCCTGCGAAGCCCCGCAAGCTGGCGGAGCAACTGGTCGCCCCGTTCGACGCCCTAGCTGCGGGCCGACCAATGGGCTGCGTCGGCGGCCTCTTTTCGCTGGCCGCCTCCATCCTCAAGAGCGGGCCTGTGGTGGCTGTGTTGGGCGTGGCACTGCTTGCCCTGGGCTGGGCCACCGTGAACGGCTTCTTATTCCACACTGGGGCCTCTCTCGCCATCATCGCCGTCGGCTTTACCCTCCGTTGGCTGCTCGACCGGGCGCACGCTCGCCCTCGCAACCGTGACCGCATCGCCTTTACGGTGGCCGGCCTCGGCCTGCTCGTCTACTGGGCGCTGCCCATTGACGCTCTGCATCGGTGGTTTGGGCTGCCTGAGTTCAAGCTGGGCATCGAGAACTTCTTCGTGAGCGGCATTATGATGGTGCTGGGCGCGGTGTGGGTGGTGATGTTCAACTCCGACATTCTGTTGGCCCTTATGACGGCGGTGCTGGGCCGCGTAGGTCGCCTGCGCCCTGTGCTCAAGACCGCCGTCGCCTATCCGATGTCCTCCATCTTCCGCACCGGCCTGACCATCGCCATGTTCAGCCTGATCATGTTCGTGCTGGTGCTCATGTCGGTGCTCACCAGCCTGGGCAGCCAGGTGGACCCCAACAAGCCTGCGGTGTCCGGCGGCTACCAGATACAAGCAACCGTGCCTTTCTCTAACCCCCTCCCCGACATACGGGAGCAGATCGCCGCCAATCCCGAACTGAACGGCAAGTTCGAGGCGGTGGCCGGCGAGACGATGCTGCCGCTACAGCTGCGCCAACCCGACGGCAAGCCCCCCGCCTCGCCGCCCACCTCCGAGCAGCTGAAGAACAATCCCGGCCTCGCCGAGGGCTGGCGCTTCTACAACGCTCGCCTTGCCGACAAACAGTTCCTCGAAAGCAACCGCTTCCCTCTGCAACTGCGCGCAGACGGCTATCCCAGCGACGAGGCGGTGTGGGGTGCCATCGCCAAAGACCCCACCCTCGCCGTGATAGACGCTGTGCCCGTGCAGCTTGGCGAGTTCGGCGGGGCGGGGGGCTTTGGTGGCCCTTCCCTTTTCTATGTCACCGGGGTCAAGCTGTCCGACCCCAGGATGGGCAAACCCGTGCCGATTGAAGCTCGACTGCCCGGCGTGCCCAACGCCCCGACGGTCAAGCTCAAGATCATCGGCGTACTCAGCCGCTTCTCCAACTACTACACCGGCTTGTACGTCAACAGCCAGGTGGCCGCTCAAGTGTCGCCCATACCGCTGCCCATCACCAACTATTTCTTCCGCGTAAAGCCGGGAGAAGACCCCCAGGCGCTGCGCCGCACCCTGGGTTCGGCCTTCCTCAACAACGGCCTGGAACCTGTGGTCATCTCCGAGCAGTTGAAGCAGGCCCAGGCGGTGCAAAACGGCCTGAGCGGGCTGCTCCAGGGCTTCATGACGCTGGGGCTTTTCGTAGGCATCGCCGCCCTGGGCGTGATCAGCACCCGCGCCGTCGTCGAGCGCCGCCAGCAGATCGGTGTGCTGCGTGCCATCGGCTATCAGCGCAACATGGTCGCCGGCTCGTTCCTGCTGGAGTCGTCGTTCATCGCCTTGCTCGGCATCTTGATAGGTGTGGCGTTGGGCCTTGTGCTCTCCTACAACTTCGTAGAGTACTCCCGCCGAGATACCCCGGCAATAGAGTTCGCCGTGCCCTGGCTCCAAATCGGAGGCATCGTGCTGCTGGCCTACATAGCCTCCCTTATCACCACCGTCGTACCCGCCCGCAACGCCGGCAAGATATACCCCGCAGAAGCGTTGCGCTACGAATAAATAAAGGGTAAAGAAAAACGGGCCACGAACGGCCCGTTTTTCTTTACCCCTGATCAGTCTACTTTATCCCGTACACGATGTTCAGGTCCACCCTGATCTCCTGCTCCCCAGGATTGACCGGCATCGCAGCCGCGCCGCTCATGGGCGGGGCCTTGCTCGCCATCGCGTCTCTGGCTGTGGGCGGCACGTTCGCCCCCATGTCCTCTATCGCTAGCGGTCCACCCAATGTCACCCCGCTCAAAGAGGCAAGCTGCCCGGCCTTATCCTTTGCATCGTTGACGGCGGCCTCGCGGGCCTGCTTCATCAGCGCCGAGGTGTCGGAGAAGCCGAAGCTCAACCCGTAAATCGTGTTCGCGCCCGATTGCACAAGGTCGTCTATCAGCTTGCCGGCCTTGCTCAGGTCGCGCACCTTGACGTTGACGATATTGGTCACGCGGAAGCCGGTCACTTCGGGCGGCTTGTTGTCCTGGTAGTTCATCACCGGCTCAACATTGTACTGCGAGGTGGCAATATCTTTGTCTGCAACGCCCGCCGCCTTGAGCTGCTCGGTAACGGCGTTCATCTTGGTAGTTGCCTCGTTCTGCGCCTCTTGCAGCGATGTTTTCTGTATAGACACGCCCACCTGCAAGTTCGCCATATCCGGCTTGGCGTTCACTATCCCTGTGCCCCTCACCGAGATGTGAGGCTGATCGCTCACCGAACTACCGTTCACCATGCCCTCCTGTGCCGTATTAACACTGTTGACGCTGCCCGCAGGCGCGTTGCCCGACTTCGTGCTCGTCTGGCCTGTAGTTTGCGTCTCGGCTGTAGTAGCCTCCGGCCCTCTCGGCACCAGCCACACCACCAGGAACGCCCCCAGCAGGAGCAATATCCCCGCCAGCGTGCCTATGCCTATAACCAGTTTGTTCCGTTCCCTATTCACCTTAGTTACCTCCTTCAGATTAGTCATCAGTCGCCGGCTAATCAACGTCCGGCAGCCTGCTTTCCCCTTATAGACGATTATAGCACGCAGAAAGTTCCCTGTTGCCCAGTCCAGGTCCGGTGAAAAGAGGCTATGCTACGCTAAACACGAAGTACGGACTAAGGTTCTTACTTGTTGTTCCCCGCCGGCAAAGAGTGGCCGCAAGCATGCCAAGCCTGTGAGTGAGGACTCATCTGGATAAAGCAAGGGAACCCTCAAAAGCCTCTGCGCCTCGGCGGAGGAATAACAAGGATCCTCGCGTCAGCCTTCGTATCTTCGCGTACTTCGTGTTTAACGGCACAACTGCCCTGGCCGTTGATTCCCGCATGTGACGGTCAATAAAAAGAAAAGGGAGCGCCTTCTCGCGCTCCCCTCTCTGTTGTACCACAACAAAGAACCTCAGTCCTCAGCCTTTATCGCTTCGGATCCTGCATTCTTTAGTTGCACACGTTCAAACTCACGTCGTCCACGAAGAACGAGGTGGGCAGCGAAACATCGGTGGTGCCCTTGAAGTAGATACGTACCGTCTGCCCCTTGTAGGCCAGCAGACTGTAGGTGGATTTGGTCCAGGTGTTCTGCACGCTGGTGTTGCTCAATGTTTGCAGCGTAGTGAGCGTATTGCCGTTGGCATCGAGCACCCGCGCATACAGGTAGTCGTATGACCTGGAGCCGCTCTCCTGCGTGCTTACGTTCCACCAGTAAGTCAGCGTGGCCGAGGTAGCGTTGGAGGGTATTGTCACCTGCTGGTAAATCGTATCGGTGGCCCGATTATAGCCTCCCAGATAGGCGCTGTACGAGCCTGTGTGCGGGCGGGTGGTGTCAACAATCTGGTAGCCACCGCTCGAAGTTTGCACCCAGGGCGATGTACCGATCTCGAAGCCGCCGTTGCTCAGGCTCTCGCCGCAGCCGCCCGGCACGGGCGTATTGGTCGGCGCTACCACAGGCGTATTGGTAGGAGTGTTCGTAGCAGCAGGCACAGATGTCTTAGTGGGGGTGTTGGTGGCCGCAGGCACGGGAGTATTGGTGGCTGTGGGTGGGGGAGGGCCGCCGCAGCTTGCGAACTTGAACGCCCCAATGCGGGTGCTCCACGAGGCTGTGCCTGTAGTGGGCATATACTCGGTGGTCATCCAGAAGGTGCAGTCATCGGTGGGGTCTATGGTCATCATCGCATAGTCGCCCCAGCGATTGGCGGTGCCTGTCTGCGAGCCGCTACCCGCGATCAAAGTGCCTTCGCCCTGCGGCATCGTGCCCAAAGCGTCACTCACCAGGCGTCCGGTGTAGCGGATGCTCGGATAAACGCTGCTGCTCGAGGCGCTGTACACCATAGCGATGTTGCCTGCGCTATCTTGAGCCACGCTGCCCAGCCACCTGTGGGTGGCATCGGGCGAGTAGGTTCCCTGCTGGTAGATAGAGGCCGTGCCTGCCGGGTTGCGCACCTCGTACCAACGCACGCCCGCCGTTGTGCCGCTGCTTGCAGCGTTCACGCCGTGGTTTGCGACTAGAGACTGGTATGTGCCGAAGTTGCGGTAGGCCAGCCGGTGCATCAACCTGTCGCCTAGCCCGTCCAGGCCCACCGATGTGCCGGGCTGCGGCACGCAGGAGCGCGAGGTGGTGCAGAGGTTGTTGAACGAAGCCGTCGTCAGGTTGGCCGGCCCCGTAAAGGTCGAGCTGGCGGAGTTGGCCCAGTCCACGTGGAACTTCCAGAGCCTCAGCAAGTTGGTGCCCTTGCTTGCGAACACGTTGGGCGCGCCCGACGGCGGCAGCCTTGCGCCGTCCAGATCCGACGGGAGGAGCGTGCCGTAGGTGCTGCTCAGGTTGAAGGCTTGATAAGTGGCCGTCTGGCCGGTGAGCATCTTGGCGCGGTCAAAGACGATGGCCGCCGGACCCTGGAAGGTCGAGGTGAAGCGGTTCGCGCCCATGTAGTAGCCATCCGGCCACACGCCCAGGTGCGGGTAATCGTAGAACACGGTCGTGCTGAACTGGAAGAAGTAGCGATAGTACGAGCCGGTGGGGTCGGGCGAGGTAGACACGGCCACGCACTGCCCGTAGGGGTTGGCGGAGGTGAACTGGCTCAACAGCCACCTGTCGGCAATCGAGTCGTACAGCACGATAGGGTCGCCGTCGTTGCGCGTCTGGCAAGGGCCGCCGAAGCCCGACCAGATCGTATTGCCGTTGGTGGGGCCGTATACGGTGTTACCGTTCTTGTCGAACATCTGAATAGAACTGTTCACCCACTGCACAAAGTGGTTGGGGCCGACATCGCCGGTCGTGTCCGGTGGATACACGCCGTTGCGATTGGTCAAGCCGGCGAAGTTCTTGAGGGGCGCGGGTATCGCCAGGGCAGACAGGGGGCCGGGGCCGAAGCTGCTCTGCACAACCGGGTCCGTGATCTGCTTTTGCGGCTCTGTTTGGCTCGTGCCCTCACCCTTCGGCTCAGGCATCTCGCGCGGCACCGTCCACTGGGGCGCTTCGCCCACTCCTATCTCTCTCAGAGGCTTGGATACATCGTTGAAAGCCGATTGTCCCATCTCGAAGGGCGCTTGCGTCACATCGTCGCTGCCCGCAGCAGGGCTGTAATTCAAGGCTGCCATGCGGGGTGCGTCGCTCGATGTCTGGGCGGTGGTTGCGGGGTTGGAGTGGATTTGGCCGCTAAACTGAGCAGCGGCGGCCAGCGCCAGCGCGATCAGGGCCATAGATGCGGATCGTTTCTTATCAGGCATTCAGGGGTACTCCTTTTACACTTTTTGCTTCTTTGCAACAGCGCTAACGGCAAACGCCCGCCGTTAAGCCAAAAACCACAGCCTGTATCGCCCGCACCTTCGCACCAACCATCTATCTGGTAAAGAGTACACCGTGTTCATGTGTACAGAGGAGAGGTACTTTTTGTGCCGGCGCTACCTTGCTATGGAGTGTAGCTCAAAGTATACTCCTGCTAAAGAACAAACGCAAGAGATTTATACCCCAATTTTAGAATGTTCTTATGGTACTTTTCTCCTATAGTATGGATCCCACAGACGAGTAGAGGTTGGACTACCCCGCTATCTCCTCCCCACCGTCCAATCCCAGCACGTTGCCGGTCAGCCAGTCGGCCCCATATCCGGGTTTGGCAAGCAGCGCCACGAACCCGGCCACGTCCTCCGGCGTCGTGAGCCGCCCCGACGGGTTGCGCTCAAGCGCCCCCTCGATCAGCCGTTCATTGCCCGGTATCTTCCTCAGCGCCGGCGTGTTGGTTACGCCTGCCCGGATTGCGTTCACCGTGATGCCCAGCGGCGCCAACTCATACGCAAGCTGCCTGACGTGCGACTCCAAAGCCGCCTTTGCCGCCGAGACCGCCCCGTAGTTGGGCACTACCCTTGTCGAGCCGGAGGAGGTCATCGCCAGGATGCGCGTGCCCCGCCCAATCAGGCCGCGAGCCAGGCACTCTTGCGTCCAGTAGACCAGCGAGTGCGCCATCACGTCCAGCGTCATCTCCATGTTGGCCTGCGAGATCGCCTCTTCTTCACTTTGCGCTACGTAAGGCTTGAGCGTGCCGAACGCCAGCGAGTGCATCAGTACCCTGAAGCCCGCACCGCCCATCGCTTCGGCCATTTGGTCCAGCCCCTCTTTGCGGCGGTCGGCGTTGGCCGCGTTCAACCGTAGGGGCAAGTAGCGGCAGCCGGCCGCCTCGATGCGCTTCTTTGTTCTATCGAAAGCCTCC
>JBBSIX010000127.1:0-9108 GCA_038231875.1 Chloroflexia bacterium
CCATGTTGGCCGTCCACCAGTCGCCCAGGGTGCGTATCTCCGCCCAGCGGCTCTTGACATACTCCCAGGCCGGCAGCCTGGAGTGCCGCATGCCGAACATCTGGCGTAACACCGGGCCGACCGACTCTTGGGGGATCGTCCCGTCGTCCATTAGCTGTGTGGTGCGTTTTACAAGCTCCGGCTCCTCAAACAGGGCGAAGCTGTTGAGGTAGCGATTGCGCTCCTGGGGCGAAGCGCCTGCCGCCTTGCGGTTGCGGTACACCTCGACATACTTGTCGAAGCGCCCGCTATCGCCGAACTGGGCGGCTATTGCTGTGAACACCCCCGCCAGGTTAGCGTCCACCGAAGCAGGGTCGGCGGCCTCTCGGTCGGCCCACTTCACCGCCTGCTCTATGGCTCCTTCATTGTGCGCCAACGTCGCCATAGCGTCCACCAGCGACGTTCGGCTCTGCGCTTCGTTTTGCGACTCGCCGGCTTTCGGCTCAAAGGTGAGCGCGTCCAGCCTATCTCTGAACGAGTGGTCCACCCAGGCGCGGAACCCCGCCAGCGCAGCCGTATCGCCTGCTTCCTCCAACAACTGCTCGACATTGTGCAGATAGCCCACTACCTTGTCGAGCACGTTGTGATTGGCCGCCCCCAGCATAGTGGAAAGCACAGGGAGGAAGCGGGTAATAGAGTGGGTGCCGTTACGCACCAACGCCCACTGGTCGCTCAAGAGGCCCATCTGCTCAAGGGGGGTAAGGCTGCCCCAGTTCTGCATGAGGCGCTCGAGTAGAGTGTCGTCAGGGGTCACGCGATAGAAGCCAAGCTCGTCGGCGTTAGCGTAGCACCATTTTAGTTCGCCCACTACATCGAGGTCGAGCGCGCTTTCCCGCTCGGAAAGCAGCCGGCGCACCCTGTGTATCCCCGCGTTATCCTCGTAGCGAACGATGAGGGGCACGTGCCAAAGCTGTGTGTTGTCCTCGGGGAAGCTCTCCGCGTTCGAGAAGAACCGCTTTTGCTTCAGCCGCAGGGTGTTGCCGTCCAGGGACAAACCGACCACCGGGAACCCGCGCTGGGCCACCCAACTCTCCATGATTTGTGTTACCGGTATGCCCGCCGCCGCCTGCAAGTGCCGCCAGAGGTCCGCCCCGGCTGCGTTCCCCTCGGCGAAATCCTGCATGTAGGTACGCAAGCCCGCCCGGAACGCCTCCTCGCCCAGGAAACTCTCCAGCATACGCATCACGGCGCAGCCTTTTTCGTAGGTGATAACGTCGAACATCTCGGCGGCCTGGGCAGGGGTCTCCACAGGGCTGTAGATGGGGTGGGTGTTCTCCAGCGCATCCGAGGCCATGGCGTTGATGCGCCCCGACTGGAAGTCGTCCCAGATTTCATACTGCGGCGACAGCGCGTTAACTGCCTTGTAGGAGACCCATTCGGCGAAGGCTTCGTTCAACCACAGATCGTCCCACCACTTCATTGTCACCAGATTGCCGAACCACATGTGGGCGAACTCGTGCGCTACTACGTGGGCAACGGCTTTCTCGGCGTACCAGGAGGCGGTCTGTGGGTTGAGGATGAGGACCGACTGGCGGAACAGCACAAGGCCGCTGTTCTCCATCGCCCCCGCCGCGAAGCCCGGTACGGCCACCTGATCGTACTTGTCGAAATGGTAGGGCGCAGCAAAGTAGTCTTCGTACCAGGGCAGGAGCCGCTCCGTGAAATCCTGGGCGAAGCGGCCCATCTGCTCTTTGCCCCGCAGCGCCCACACCCGGATCGGGGTGCCGTTGACGCTTCTTTCGGGCGTGGAGGCCACGTCGCCGATCACAAGGGCCACAAGATAGCTGGACATAACTTTAGTGGGGGCGAAACTCCACGTCTTCGATTGCCCGTCCTCGCTGTTCTCCACATGGTCAAGAGGGCCGTTAGCCAGCACGGTCACGTCGGGCGAGGTGGTAATCTTCCAGGCGAACTGCGCCTTGAAGGTCGGCTCGTCGAAGCAGGGGAAAATCTTACGGGCATCGGTTTCCTCGCACTGAGTGCAGAGGCACTGCTCCGGTCCATCCTTCGCCAGGTACAGCCCCTCCAAGCCCCGGCTTATTTCGCCGGCGAAAGCTATCTCAAGCGTGGCTTGTCCCACAGGAAGCGGCCTGCCGAAGCTGATCTCAGCCATTTCGCGGTCCGGGTCGAGATTGATCTCGGCCTCGATTGTCTCACCTGCCGACTTTAGTTTCGCGTCGGACAATCTCAGGCCAACCGCGTGTAGTTCGATGGTGTCGTGGGGTTCCTTTATCTCCAATTGGATGGTTACTTTGCCGAAGAAGTCGGGCCTGCCGAGGCGAGCGTCAATCTCTATATCGTAGCGGCGGGGAAGGGCATGAGTGGGCAGCCTGTAAGCTTTAGGATTTTCAATAGAAACAGTCACAGTTATCTCCTGGCGTAAGAGTTGTTGGCCTGCTTGGTACGTAGGCTCAATAATTGCAGCAAGCGACCTCAATATAGCACGGAATGGGCCGTCACCGCATCGGCCATGAGGTGTAGAGTGTGGAGAGCATGTGCCTGGGGAGCAACGCAGCAAGCGGCAGGATAGGACCCGCCCTCACACCCAAGCAGGGGAGACGCCTGCGCTCTCTGCGCCTCGGCGGTTGAACAACCCAGTTCCGACTTTACACCCCCAGCACACTCATAAGCTGCGCCGGCGCAGCTTCGTTGTGGCTCCGCAGCGTGATGTGTCCCAGCTTGCGGCCTTGCCTGGGGGCTTTGCCGTACAGATGCAGGTGTGCATCCGGCATCTGCAACACCCTCGATAGGTTCGGCAGGTCGCCGATGATGTTGAGCATCGCCCAATGTCCCAGCGCCTCGGTGGAACCCAGGGGCAGCCCCAAGCATGCACGCAGGTGGTTGGCGAATTGGCTGGTCTGCGCGCCCTCTATCGTCCAATGGCCGGAGTTGTGGACGCGCGGGGCCATTTCGTTCGCCCACAGCGCGCCTTCCACCTCGAACAGTTCGATAGCGAGCACACCTCTGTAGTCTAACGCTTCCAACGCTCGGCCGGCGTACTCCTCTGCCCTGGCTTGAAGCTGTGGGCTGAGATGGGGCGCGGGGGCGAGCGAAAGGCGCAGAATGCCCTCGCGGTGGTGGTTCTCGACGAGGGGATAGAAGGCCGTTTCGCCACTCCCTCCCCTCACCGCCAAGATAGAAAGCTCGCGGCTGAACGGCACAAACTGCTCCAGGATGAGCGGCTTGCCCCCGCCGCCCAGCATCTCCCAGGCTCCCTCAACCTCCGCTCTACTGTGCAATATGGCCTGCCCTTTGCCGTCGTACCCCATACGGCGCGTCTTCAGCACGGCAGGTAGGCCAAGCTGCTCTATTGCGGCATGCAGCGATGCCCTGTCGTCCACCTGCATGAAGGCAGGCGTAGGAATATCCAGCCTTCTAAAGAAATGCTTCTCGGCGAGGCGGTCCTGGGCCGCTTCCAACGCTTCGGGCGGTGGATAGACAGCTACATGCCGCGACAGCAGGCGAGCGGCCTCCACAGGCACGTTCTCGAACTCGTAGGTAGCCACAGACAGCCCAGCGGCGAAACGTTCCAGCGCGCCGGGGTCATCATAGCTGCCCGCCATCTGCTCGGCCAACTGCCCGGCGCAGGCATCGGGTGCAGGGTCGAGCACGCGGAAGCGCAACCCAAGCGGGTAGCCGGCCAGCGCAAGCATCCTCCCCAGCTGCCCTCCACCCAGGATGCCTACCAGTTGGGATTTGCGGATATCGGATATCGGATTTCGGATATTGTTTATGTAATCCACCGCTATGCGCTCTTGTCGTGGAACAATAAAAACCTCCGTGCGTACTCTGCGCTCTCAGCGCATGGCGGTTAAACAATATCCGCAAATCCCTACTGTTCCTCCCTGGGGTCGGGGTGGTCGAGGACTTGCCGGGTTTGCTCTTGGCGAAAACGCTGTAGGGCTTCACGGATAGAGTCGTACTTATTGGCGAGGATTGCAGCTGCCAGCAGCGCGGCGTTGACAGCCCCGGCGCGGCCAATGGCGAGCGTGCCCACAGGAATGCCTGCCGGCATCTGGGCGATGGAGAGGAGCGAGTCCAGCCCCTTGAGCGCCCGCGACTCCACCGGCACGCCCAGCACAGGCAGGGCGGTCTTGGCGGCTGTCATGCCCGGCAGGTGGGCCGCCCCGCCCGCCCCCGCTATAATCACTTCCAGGCCCCGACCCTGAGCAGCTTCGGCATACTCAAACAGCAGGTCGGGCGTGCGGTGGGCCGATACCACCCGCACTTCATAGGGAATCGCCAGTTTGTCGAGAGTAAGGGCGGCGTGCTGCATCGTCTCCCAATCAGACTTCGACCCCATGATAACGCCCACAAGGGGCCTGGCTGCGGCTTGCGCTTGAGTGCTGTCCAACGGATACCCCGCATGCTGCAAAAAGGCGCCCAGCGTTTCTGAGTGCCTGTTATTGCATACAAGAAAGCGCGCCCGGAGGGATTCGAACCCCCGACCCTCTGTTCCGAAGACAGATGCTCTAGTCCACTGAGCTACGGACGCAAGCTGTGCTCGGCCTATTATACCACGACCTGCTCCTGCGTGCAGGGGAACTTCCCAGGTAAATGTTCAGACTTGGGGTATGAGCGTAGTGGGGGGCAATGTACTGCCACGCAGGTTCCCACTAGATCATCCACCCCACCAGCAGCGCCGACACCGCAGCCGCCAGGACAAACAGCGCCAGCCACAGCGCAGGGTTGCGCCGGTACACCGACCAACCGTCGGCGGGAGGCTCGGAGACCGCTGAGAAGGCCGCCACCAGCATCGAGGCAAGCATCGCCAGGCGCAGCGAAGGCCAGCCGGTCAGCCAGTAGCCCAGGCCGAACAAGATGCCCACCACCAGGTTAGCCAGCAGCCCTGCGAACATTACCTCGGCGGTGTCGCCAAGCCCCAGCCGCTTCATCACTCCTGCGTTCGCGCCGGCGGTTTCCTGCCGCCCCTCCAGGCCCTCGCCCGCTTGCGGCTGCGTGGTCACACCCCAGCCGTACATAAGGCCGAAGGGTGCGGTCAGCAGGCCGAGCAGCAGGCCGAAAGGCGACGTGCGGTGCAGAACCATAGCGCCCATTCTGCGGGCGGCCAGCCCCTGGGCCAGTTCGTTCACCCCGAAGGCCACCAGCGCCGCGAGCAACGCCACCGGCAGGTACACCAGCGCCACGTCCAGCTGGCCCTGACCCGCATGCCAGGCCAGCGCCAACATGCCCACCAGCGAGGGCGCTAGAATAGATACTATCGCTCCCAGCGCTCCGGGCCGGGCCGCACCCAGCGCCGGCAAAACGGCCTCGATGCGGGCGTTTACAGCCTGTGCAAGCGTGCCCAGCACGCCCCTCGTGGGCACCAGGCCCATGCGGTTTGTCTGCCTGTCCCTGCCCACCAGTGTGTGCGCCAGCAACAAGGCGATCAGAAGCAGCGCCGGCAGGCGCAGCAGGAAGTCTGTTTGTGGAGCAAAAGGAGCGGGCAGGCCGCCTCGCTCGTCTGCCTGTATATCGTAGCCCAAGCCGGCAGGCCCCGCCGACTTAATTAGCCCGGCCCGCGCCGCCTCTCCCGTAAAGAAGTTGCCTAGCCCCTGCTTGTAGGCATACGATGACAGGTTCCGGCGGCCCAGGGTGTAGTTGGGGCTTACCGCGCTTGCCGATTGAAAGTAGAACTGTGCCTTGCCCGCGTCGCCCGCGTTCGCATAGAGCACGCCCAGGTTGTTGAAAGCGGGGGCCAGAGCAGGTTTGAGACTGTAGGCTTGCTCATAGCGCATGCCGGCCAGGCCGAGGTCGCCGCCCGCCCTGCGCTGCGCGTCGGCCACCGACAGCATGCCGTCGGCGGGAACCTGCGTGCCGTTGGCTGTCCACAAGCTCCTGCCCACGCCGCTCAACTGCCGCACGTCCTGTAGGTTGGCGACAATGGCGGCCACGCGCAAGGCGTTGGCGGCCTCCGCTTTGCGGCCCGCAGCGTCCAACAGCACGCCGGCTTGAGTATATATGGCGGCAGCGTCCGGGTCGGTTGCGACACTGGAAGGAGGCGCTGTGGGATCGTAACCGTTCTGCTTGAGAGTATCCAGGCCGGCGGAAGCGTCGCCCACCGCAGCTTCAGTGCGCGCCCAGCCTGCCAGGGCCGCCCCTCTGCCGGGCTGGCCCACCGGGAGTTTGCCCAGGGCATCCCAGGCTGCATGGTAGCTATCCCTCGCCTCTTTGTTCTGGCCCCCGGCTTCAAAGGCGAACGCCGCATACAGGTTGAGCAGTCCCGCCTCGCCCGGTGGGAGGTTGGCGGCTCCGGCCTTTATTTGGCTCGCCAGCGTACCTATAAGGTCTGTTTGCCCCCTGTTGCCCCACACACGCGCACGCAACAAGTTGGCGCTCAGTAGCTGCTGCGCAGCGGCGCTCTCGTCCAGCGACGTTGTGGAGGTTGCAACGGTGGTGGCTGCTACCGAACTCAAGTCGGCTCCGGCAGGGTCTTTGCCCAGCTTGCCGATAGCGGCCTCCGCCTGCCTGAGCGCGCCGTCGTGGTCGCCCGCAGCCTCCAATCCTTCGCCGTAGGACACCAGCAGGGTCGGGTCGCTTTCGCCTATGCGTACCGCCTCTCGATACTCGTCCAACGCTTCACCGTTCCTGCCGAGCAAACTGAGCAGCCGTGCGCGGTCGTGGTGCAGGCGCGCCGCCAGCCCTACATCGGGCGTGGAGGAGCTATATATTTGCTTGATGTCTCTTACCAGGCTCTCGTAAGCGTGCTGCTGCATACCAAGTCGGAGCCACTTGTTGTACACCCCCGAACCTACAGTTCCCAACTGAAGCAGGTCGAGATAACTGCGGTACGCCTCGCCGGGGTTGCGGTTGGCGGCTTGCGCGTCGGCTATACCCTCGCGGGCCAGGGTGTGCAACTGATTGTAGCGTTCGATGAGAGCATCGTTAGCGCCCTCGGGAGCCTGTGTACTCATCGCTTCCTGGAACGCCAGGATAGCATCGCCCGGATTGCCGAGGCGCAGGGCCGCCACGCCGAACCAGTAGTAGGGTAGCAGTTCTTTATCTGCCAGGGCCTTGAAGCGCACGCCTCGCAGCCCTTCGTAGGCCGCCGCGTAGTTGCCCACCAGCAGGTTGGCAAGGCTCCAGTTGTAGCTGAATTGCCAGGTCGTGGGTTGTAGGCTGATCGCCCTCTGGAGGCCGATTATGGAGCCACGTTCCAACTCGGCTCGCTTATCGGCGGGGGCGGTAAGCGCACGAAGCAGGTCGAGGGAGGCGATACCGTTCACCCCTCTGGGAGCCTGGTCGTTGCCCGACAGCATTTGCTGGTATGTCAACCCTATACCCTCCAGCTTCTCCTGGGTGGGGGCGCTTTCCAGGCCGGAGTCTATGATCTTGACATCCAGCGCGCCGCTGCTGGAAGCATAAAGTTGGCCGACGATGGCTCGACGTGCCCGCAGGCTAGCCGGGTCGTAAGACAACGCGTCCCCGGCTTCGGGCCACACCGAGTTTATATTGAAGCCGCCTCTCTCAATAAGTGACCTATAGGGAAACACGGCACTGAAGGTATCTCCGTTGATTGTGCCCAGGGCAACGTAGTTGGGAGTCGCCACCTCACCAGTAATCTGTGGTGTGATGAAAATAGCCGGGTTGGGCGCCGAGTAGGTGCGGGTCGGCACCAGCGAAAAGAGCAGCATCGCCACCAGCGCCACCGAAGCAAGCAGGCGATGAGGCTCCAGCCCCGAACTACGGGTGGGGAGTTGTGAATTATCGGGCATGGGAGCCGAGGGCCGCGTCCTACCGTTTGGGGGGGCGGTTCGGGGCTGCCGGCGGGGGGTGTTAGGTGCAGGCATTATCGCTGTTCCTCCGGTACATACTTTTGGCCGTCCCAGCGCCAAACCTGCACGCCCGCCGCGTTGTCGGCCACCACTTCGTACACGCCGTCGCCGTTGAGGTCGGCCATGTTGATGTCCAGATCGGCATCGAAGACGGCCTCGCGCTCAGCCCCTCCCTTTGTAGTTACCATCTTCAGCGGTTCGCCCTGTTTGGAGGCAGCGTTCCACCGGTACAGATAGAGGTGGGCGCGCCCGTCCTTAGTGGTGGTTCGCAGCATGAGGATAGGCGACCCTGTGCGGAGCAAGTCGCCGCCGTTGATGCCGCCCAGTCCGCTGCTGTTGGCCCCCAGCAGGGGTATGGCCGTGCCGCTGACCGGCTGAGAACTCCAGGCGTACTGCCACTCCTGGTAGGTAGTGTCGAAAAGCAGCACATTGACCAGGCTGCGGTTCTCGGTGGTGATGGACGGGTCGGGGCCGGTGATGGTGAACAGGGTCTCGTCGTTGCCGGCTCCGTCGAGTTGTACAAAATCTTTACGCACAAGTGTATTGCCCGATCCGAAGAAATTGTACACGTTGAGCGCTTCATTGGGCGCGGCTACCGCCCCGGTGGGCGTGGGCCTGAGCGTAGAGGCGGTAGCTATGCCTGCGGTAGTGGGCGAGGCGTCCGCGGCAACGGGCGGTGTGAGCACGGTTGTAGCGGTGACGGCTTGTGCCGCGTCTGTGGCTGTAGGGGCGCCGGCAAGCAGGGTTGTTTGGGTTGCTTGCGCCTGGTTTGCGGCTGTACCGGGCTGTGCGCCCAGTGCAGTCCCTCGGCTGCACCCTACGATGAGGGCGGCGCTCAGTAAAAGCGCGCCGGCTGTGAGGAAAAATCCTGTGTAGCGACGCCTGATTGACGCCTTTTTATCTCTGTTTAGCATAAGCGGAGTTGCTCTAATCCTATCTAGGGGTGTTTACAGGGTATCGCGCTATTGTACCACGCGAGGTTGGGGCCTGCAAGATCGGCAAAAATCTGCTTCTCTTTCTTAACACTGTTGCGAAGGCAAAACGGTTCGCATTCGGATTTGGGATTTACGATTGCGGAATGCGGATTTGTAATTTGCTTCGTCTAAATCCGCAATCCGCAATCGTAAATCCGACCTCGTTTGTTATAATAGTATTGCCGACATAGTATCGCCTGCGACAGGTGTGTTGGCCGTTGGGTCGCGGGGTATAGCGTAGAGGGGGAACGGCACGAGTGGCGCATCAGATGATGTGGAGCCAGGTCGAAGCTCAATACCGGGGGCAAGGGACCGGGGGC
>JBBSIX010000128.1:0-9096 GCA_038231875.1 Chloroflexia bacterium
GGGCAGGCCCAGCGCGTCGTAGGTCACGGAGTACTCCGGCCTCTGCGCGCCCACCGCCCATTTTTGGATGTCCTGAAGCGCCTTCTCCACAGTCTGCGCCCCGAACGTCAGGCCGGGCAGCGAGCCAATCACCTGCTGCACACGCAGGGGCGCTATTTCCGGGCAGTACGTTTGCATCAGCCCCGGCCACGCGATCAGCCCCCACTCGGTCCAGTCCAGGTCGTTGTCTATCGTGACCGACCCCGCGACGGTGGAGAATACAGGTTCTACAGGCTGCGATACGCCGCCCTTGCGTACCTCGGTGGCCCTGTAATAGTGGCCGTTGGGTGTAGTGGGCTGCACGTAATCGCCCAGCAGGTAGACGTGCGAGGCTTGCCACGCCGCAACCGCAAGCTGGCCCCCCGCTATCACGGTGAGGTCGGACTGGCCCGGCGGGATGGTTATCTCCTCCACTATCTGCCGCGAGCCGTGCGACAGCAGGATAGTCGAGTCGGTAACGGTCAGGTCCCAGACCTTCTCCTGCCCCGTCACAGAGGAGTGGTCCACCGTGACGTAGCCCGTGAACACGTAGTACGTGCCTATACGCACCCTCACCTTTAGCTGTTCTCGGATGTCGAGGCCGCCGCTGTGCTGCACCAGCCTGAACGAAAACCGACGGGCGCGACGCAGGTAGGGCGATTCGAGGTGCATGGAGTCCCGTACCACGTATGCGTCGCCGAGGTCTTGCCAGAACGTGTAGGGCGCAATGCCCATCTCGGCTTCGATAATGACTTCGTTCGGTGTGCCCGAATACTGCGGGGCGCTCATCGGCGGTAGCCTTTCACGCCCGAATCCATGAGCCAGGCTTGCTTGAGCGAGGTGGTGTAAGGCAGCCAGCCTTGTGCGGTGGAGGGCACGGTCTGCACGGCGGGGAAGATGAAATTGACCACGCCCCCACCAGCGGCCGCCATGCCTACGCCGCCGAGCGACCCGGAGCCTGCCCCGGAGAGCGAGCCTACGCTCTCCCGTGCGTACTGGGGCGACCCGGAGGGCATGCCTATCCGAGCATACACGCCCTGCCCCGGAGAGCCACCGCCGGAGGGTGTGCCGCCGGGGGGAGTACCCGTGCCCGTGCCCGAACCGCCTGGACCTTGCGGGATGGCGGCGATGGCCGTGCCGACTTCCCCGGCCGCTGTAATGACCGAGCGCATGGCCGCCACGATGCGAGATTCCCAGTTCACAAACCGGCGGATGCTGCCCTCCACAAAGAGTTGCTCTGCGTTGCCCATGTCGTGCAACGAACCCAGCATCAGCTTTTTGAAGCTCTTTTCTTTGTCATAGTCCCAATTGGCGGCGAACTCGTAGGCGAGGGTGTCCGGTATCAATCTGTCCATCTGCACCTTGAGCTTGTCGACATGCTCGGTGCGGTACGTGTCCATCGCGCCGCCCATGTCGTGCAGCGACGGGGCCAGCTTGTCTGCGTGCACGGTCGCCAAATCTTTCGACTTGGTGGTGGTGGCATCGAGCGCCAAAGCCAAATTGTCCAACGGCAGCTTCATGTTGCTCGTGGCCGGCAGCATCTTATCCTTGAGCGCGGGCGCGGCCTGGTCCTTGACCGCCTTCGCCAGCCCCTCGGCAGCGGACGCGGCCAGCACGGTAGCATCCTTCAGTTCGGTGGTAGGCTTCACGGCCCCCGCGATGGTGGTGCGCGCGGTGTCTATGGCTTTGGCCTGTGCCTCCACAAGCGTCTTTTGCGCCTCAAGCGTGGCGCTATGCACATCCATGTGCTTGTTGAGGTCGACCCAGGCGTCCCGCTCTTTTCCGATGGCTATCTCTCGGTCCTTTGCCGAGTCTACAACCGTCTGGGCGGCGGCCTTGTCAGCCTTCGCGTGGCCTTCCATGAGCGTGATGTCCGAGTTTATCTCCTCGGCCTTTTTGCTGTACTGATCGTGTACCGCGTCCACGCGCTCCTGGATGCCCTCAAGCTCTATCTTCTTGGTGCGCTCCTCCTCGCCTGCGGTGTAGGTATACTGGTCGTAGGTGTCCTTGAGCGACAGCAGGTAGTCTTTGGCAGGCTTTTCGAGCGCGTCGTACAACGCTCGCGTGTTCAGCACGGCGGCTTTCGCGCGCTCTACCTCGGCGGCGGCGGCCAATTCCTTCTGGTGCTCGTTGTATTCGAACTCTTCCCGCTCGTGCTGAATAGCCGCCAGTTCGAGAGTGACCTGCTCCATGCGCTTGTTGAAGGACGCCTCGTCAGCCGCACGCTCGGCTTGCTTTGCGGTCAGCGCCGAGTTCGCGGCGTCCTCCTGAGCTTGCGCCGCCGCTATCATGGAGGCGGCCATTGTCTCGACTGCCTTCTGCTGGTTCTGAGCGGCCAGTATAGCGGCGGCGGCTGACTTCTCGACTGCCTTTTGTTCCTGCTGTACGGCTTCTATGGCCTCTTTCGCCGAGGCTTGCACTTCTTTCGCGGCTTCCTGCGCTGCCTTGAGCCGCTCGCCGTCCGCACGAGCAGACGCTTCTTTTTGTGCTTCGGCTTGGGCTATGTTCTCCTCAAGGCTGTATTCCCGGCCCTTCGTACCGTATTGGCCTTGCGCCTCCTTGAGCTTGCGCTGTAGCTCAATGCGCTCCTGCTCGGTCAGGTTGGCGTTTTGCAGGCGGGCCTGGTAATTGCGAACGGCGTCCGCCATCTTGGTCAATTCAGCCGTGTGCTCGGTCTTGGTGTCCGCTCGCTTGAGGGACGCAAGCTCGTCGCGCATCGGTTGCAGTCGCGACTCGAACTCGGCAGCCGCGCGCTCCATATCGGACTGGATAGCGGCCACACGAGCTTGGGCGGCGTCCACCAGCGCGCCTTGCTCTTGTTGTACCTGTTCAGTGCGGGCGCGGGCGGCCTCTACCATCGCATTCTGTGCGGCCTGTACCTCCTCTGTATGAGCGCGGGCGCCGTTTACCAGCGCGTTCGCCATCGCCGCCACCGCCTGCGTATTGGCGTGGGCCGCCGCGACCTTGCCTTGCAGGGTGTCTATCTCGGCATCCAGGATGGTCAGGGTGCGCCGCGCCTCCTCCTGGATGCCGTACAGTTGCTCCTTGAGGGGGTGCTCCCGGCCCGCGAACGCCTCACGCTGGGCCTCGGCTTCTCGGCGCAAAGAGGCCACCGCCGCCTCCGCTTTCCTGGCATCCTCTTCCAACGGCTTGAGCGCGGTTTGCGCGGAGGCTTCCAGCGTCTTGAGGGTCTGCTCGGTGGTGTGTATCTGCGTCTGGAGCGAGTGCTGCACATCCTCGTGCCGCGATTTCATGCCGGCAAGCTCGCTGCTCTTTTGCCTGTAGTCCGCGATGTTTTGAGCGTTCGCGGCCTTCTCCTGGGCTGCATTGACCGCCAGCAGGTCTTTCAGCTTGCCCAGTTCGCCCGCATAGTAGTCCGTAACCGCGTTCAGCTTCTCCTGAGCGGCGGCCACAACGCCCTTGGCGGCGGCTATCTTATCGGTAAAGTCAAGCTCGGTCTCACCCCGATAGGCCGTGTCAAGGCGCTTACGAGCATCCTCCACTCGCTTGGCGGCGTCCTCTGTCTCCTTCGCCATCTGCTCAGGGGTCTTCCCCCCACCCCCACTGCCGCCGGCTCCCTTGCCCGTGCCGCCGCCCGCGCCCGTGCCTGAACCGCTCCGACCTGTACCGCCCAGCTTCTTGCCGCCCGTGCCCTTAGCGGCGGCGGCCTTGTCTGCTTTTGCTCGCTCCTTCTCTGCGTCGTAGGGCGCCCAGACCAGGCCCCCTTCCAGGTAATTGCCCCCGTAGTCGGGGTGGTCGTACATCTGCTGGTCCGCCCCGCCCGTGCCTGCCAGCAGCGCGTTTGTGTCGTAGGGTGCGTAGGTCGCGCTTGGGAACACGCCGCCGTAATCCCCGGCGGTGGAGCCGTAGTGAACGTTGCCCCCTTTCCCCCCCAACGCTTTGCCCGCCGACGCGGGTGAGGGCAGGGCCATCGCCGCCGCTTGCGCCTCTTTCGCCATCAGCATGTTCAATGCTGAGATCATCCTGGCGATCTGGTGCGCCTGCCCGTCTGCCATGTCTTTGTAGTGGAGTTGCATGGCCCCGGAGAATCGCCGGGTGCCTTCCAGCGATATGTTGTAGGCCGCTTGCTCCGCTAGCAACTGTTGGTGTAGGTACTCGATTAGCTCGGACGTTAGTTTGTTCTTGGAGTGAGCCTCAGCCCTATGAAGTAGCTCCTTGTTCGACTCCTGCGTCACTTCTTCCGAGTAAGTGGCCGTCAGGGTGGCGATGTACTCCGACTGCGACTGGGCCAAAAAGCCGTGACCGCCGAAGGTCGCGTCATAAACATCCGCCACGACCTTGTTGAAGTCGGTGTGTATCGCCGCTTGCGCCTCGGTCTCGACTTTCGCGGTCGCGGTTGCCTGGGCCAGGCTCTCAGCCTGTGCCTTCGCAGAAGCCTCAGCGACGCTCTTCTGGTAGTCGGCCACTTCTTCCGCTTGTGTTTTGAAGTGCGCGACGGCCTTATCCCCTGCTCCCGTAACCTGGTCCCAGGTTTGCAGCACTACCTCTTCTATCTTGCCGCTTGAGCCGCTTACTCGGTCCGCCGTGTCCGCGAAGCTGTCCGCGACGCCGGCGTTCGACGCGGCTACCATAGCCTCGGTATCAGAGGATGCACCGCCCAAACCCGCCACAGACTGCGAGGCGCCCTCCATGCCGGTCTGCACCGAGTCTGCCGTGTCCGCTGTGGAGGCTTTGATGTTGCCGTGCACGGCGGCTATTATGTCGTCAACACTCTGGTAAGCGTCCCCTACCTTGCGTACGGCGTCCGCGTGCCCGAACAGCGCGTCCGAGGCGCCCTTCATGGCCCCGCCCACGAAGCCCATTGCCGTGCCCACGATGTTGAGCAGCCCGCCCACTATTTGAAGGACTGGCGTCAGCACGAAGCCGAGCGCGGACGCCACCTTGACCACGATGTCCAGCAGGTCCCCGGCGGCGGACACTATCAGCTTGATAGTGGGCAGCAGCTTCTCGCCGAACTCTATCTTGGCAAGCTCGACTTTGTTGCCTAATATGCCAAGCTGGTAGCCGGCGGTTTGCATGCTCCGGTTGTAGGTGTCCTGCGTGGGCGTGACCTTGCCCGACATGACATCCCCGAAGGTCCGTAGGTTCTCGTTGTAGTCTTTCTGCCCCTTGCCCATCAGCACCGCCATGCCGAGGCCCCCGCGCTGGGCGTTGAGCAGGGTGAGCGTGGTCTGCGTAGCCTGATCTTGAGAGTAGCCCAGTATCCGGTATACTCGGTGCAGGTCGTCCATGACCCCGGTGAGGCCCTTCGCGTGTAGACCCGCCGCCGAGAAATCGGCCACCAGGTCGACCCCCGACGCTTTTGACAAGTCCCTCAGCGCATCGTGCGCCTGGTTCGAGGGGCGTATCATGTGGGTCAGGATGTTCACGAACTGAGTCTGAGCTTCGGATGCGTTGAAGCCGTTCCGCGTCAGGGCGGCTAGCGCGGCTGCCGTCTGGTCCAGGGGCACGTGCAGGTTGGCGGCGACTGCGGTGGCCCGGTTGGAGTTCTGGGCAAACTGTTCAAAAGTAGAGTTCGAGCGCTGGGCCGCCACGTGCAGGATGTCCGTGACTGAGGCTGCCTGTGTCGCCTCCAATCCGTAGTGGTGCAGGGTAGAGGCCAGCAGGTCGGCGGTCTTTGCGGTGTCGCCGCCCGTAGTAGAGGCCGACTTCATGGCCGACTCTAAGATAAGCATCTGGGAGGCGGCGTCGAAGCCGAAGTTCGCGGCGTGCGCGAACCCCTCGCCCAGCTTGGCCATTGAGACGTTCGACTCGGCCATCTCGGTCTTGATGTTGGCCGACATCTGCGTGATGGCCTGGTCCGCCATGCCCGTATTGTTCTGGATTTCCGTGACCATCGTCTGGAACGCGATGGCCTGTTGCGCGGAGGCGACGCCCAGTTGCAGCAGGTCCTTTTCCAGCTTCTGCACAGCGACCGCCAGGGCTACTATACCGCCGGCGGCTGCCAGCGCACCCCCGCCCATCCCGCCCATAGCGCCGCCGGCGGATGTTGCGCCCCCGGTCAGGCCGCCCAGTGAGGAGGTCAGGGAGGTTGCCGAGCTAGCGGCCCCGCCCAGCCCGCCGCCCATGCCGGATGCGGTGGTGAGGAGCCGCTGTAACAGGGGCTGGGTCGTCGAGGCGGCCCCGCCCAGGTTCGAGGTGGTAGCAGATAACGAGGATACCCCGCCCCCGGCTGAGGTTGCGGACTGAGCGAGCGTGCCTACGGCGCTTTTTAGCGTGTTAGTGGAGGCGGTTGCCTTGCCGCCCTCGTTTGCAAGCTCCGTGACGGACTGCTTTAGTGCGAAGGTCGCGCCCATAGCGCCCCGGTCCGCGTCCGTAACGGCGGTAAGGGCTGCCTTTAGAGAGTCGGCGGACTGCCCCGCCTGAGCCTGTCCGCTGGTGAGGGTGGTAAGCTGCTGGGCCAGCAGTTGACCGGCGGCTCGCTGCTGCTCGGTAGCCGAGCGCAGGGCGAGCATGGCGGCCTGCACCCTGTCCAGGGTCTGCGTGGCGCCGTCGTCGGTGAGCTTGACCGTCCCTACTATGTTGCGCTGATCCACTGCCCGCTACCCCTCTCTCTCTTCCCTGCTCCGGCTCTCTTCCCTGCGGCACACCCGTGCGTGCTAAGTTGGGCGAGCGGCTTCTTGGCCCCCCAGCACGAGGGTGTTGGGGTCAATATCGCCCTGGTACATGACCCACTCTCTCAGTACCGCCGAGTCGGGCTGCGCGCCCAATATGCGCTCGTCGGTCCAGCCGCGGTCTTTCAGGAAGCGGCTCCAAGAGAACTCGAACGGCACTGCTATACTCTGACCCGCACCGCCGACCCCGCCTTCGTCGTCTCCTGAGTCGAGACGGTGGGGCCACAGGGCGTTGTACAGGTCGCGCTTTAGTTTTTTAGTAGCTGCTCTTGCGCTTTGCCGTAGCCGTCAAGCCTCACCCAGTGCCACAGGTCTATGTCGTAGTCCAGCCAGGCCGCGAACGTGTCCGGGTGCGCGGGGTCGGGGCAGGGCACGGGTTCCAACGCGATTTGCCCCTCGGCGTCCAGGGCTACCTGCTCTATCTCCACCTCTTCAATGCGCTCGTTCTGAAGCCACACGGCCTCTCCCGTCTCCGGGTCGAGCACGGGCTGGCCTTCGTCGTCCAGCTTCGGTTCGGTGTGAGTAACCCACTGGTTCACCCGCTTCTTTTCCATGCGAGGCCGTCCGAAGTTCCAGCCTTCAATGCGGCGGACGAACTGAGCCATAATCCTGTAATGAGCCACAAGGGGCGCATCGGCGGGCATGTTCAGATACTGCTGGGCCACATGGAAGCGGTTGTTCAGCCTGTACCCTACCCTCAGTCCTTCGTAGCCCGGCAAGGGGCAGTTCACAAACACCAGTTCGCCCACCGGAAAGGCGCGCAGTTCGCTTTCCCCACCGTTCGGGGGCGTCGCCCCCGTAATGGCCGCGTAGCTGTCATGGTCGTCAGGCGCGATGTACTCCCTGACCACAGGCTCCCTCGGCTCGGCGGCGTCTCCCACCATCTCGGCGGTCTTTTCCTCGCGGCTCCTGGCCCCACCCAGTTGCGCCTTCGTTGGGTGCAGCGCAATCGGTTCCTCTACCGCACCGGCCCCAACGTCTCGGTCCGCGCCCGTCTCGTTTGCGGTGGTAGTCGTAGGCTCTGCCTTCTTGTCTCTTGTGAGCTTGGCGGCTGTGTAGGTGGCCGCCCCCTTCTTTTGCTGTGTTGCCATTTGTTCGCCTGCCTCCCTATTGTGTTGTCGGTATCGGTGTGTCGTGTGTCGTGTGTCGTGTGATAGGCGCCGGAGCAGGGGAGGAGGCAGGTCATAACCCCCCCCGCCCCGACGCTCCTGTGCGCTCAGTGCCGGCTTTACGACGCCGTATAAGCGGTGGTGGTGTTGACGAACTCCACCTTGACCGCCGAGCCGTCGGTCAGGCTGAGCGCGCCCACGCCCTGGATGTTGGTGCGTGTGTTGGCCGGCTTCATGTCGTGCGTTCCCGTCTTGGTGAGCGCCCGATTGATTTTGACCGAGAACGAAGGGTTGGTGGGCGTGCCCGTGCCTATCGTGGTGAGCGGGTCCACCCACGAGAAGGTGAGGCTGGAGGGCGACGGCTCAACGTTGGACAGGTACTGCGCGAACAGCGACCCTGCGTCTGTGGTGTAATCCGGCAGCACTTCCCAGGTCACTACGGTCTTGCCCTCGGTGAAGCGCTTCGGCTCGTTTGTGCCACGTGCTGTGTGCAGCGCCTCCCGGTTGGCTTTGATGGCTATCTTGCCCGATATGACATCCCCGTAGGCCACGCCGCCTCGTGTCACGAGCAGGTGGGACCAGGGGATGGGCGCTATCAGCACCTCGATGACGGGTGTGGGCGCTGAGATAAGGGTGGCGGAGGGCGCCAGGAACTTGTACTCTGCCGTCGGCATGGTCTTGTTGGGTATGGTGATGTCAAGCTCGTTGCCCGTGCAGTTGAGCGCCTGCCGCCAGACCACGCCGTCGTAAAACTGGAAGCATACGAGCGGGCGGTTGGACGCCTCTTTCTCGGTGTGAACGTAAGCCCCCACCGCCGTAGGGTGCGCCACCGATACAGGCATGTTCAGAACGGTCGCCATCAGTAGTGGGTTCAGCGTGTAGTACAGGTCGGTCGAGAAGCTGATGGTATCCTCGTTCGCGCCCGCAACAACGGCTGTGGTCTTGACCAGCGCGCCGGTCTCCACCTCATCCTCCTGGCGCTCGCGCTTGGGCGTCCAGGAGAATGTGCCCAGTTTGTACGGTATGTACGACATCGTGGTGGGCACGGCGTCCGGCGCCGCTTGCAGCCCCGCATATAGTGTCCTAATAGAATCGGCCATGTGTGTCGTTTAGCTCCTTCAGCCTGCCTGTGTGCTTTCTTGTTTGGTTGCCTGTTGGTTGCCTGTTGGTTGCCTTGCTTTGTAGGCTACTTGCCGTTTTTGCCGCCGGCGCCGGCGCCGGGGCCCGGCCCCGGCCCCGCGGGGCAAAAAGCAAACAAACAACAAAACCAAGCCACCAAAAAACCACCCAAAAGCCAACACACAAAAAAACACACACAGACGCCTGAAGTGCGA
>JBBSIX010000129.1:0-9092 GCA_038231875.1 Chloroflexia bacterium
CCTACCCCATGCCTGGCGATAACAGGGTAGAGAAGGTGCAATACACCGGGCCAGGCCAGGGAGCAGAGAAGGGCAGGGTGTGGATCAACAAGGTGCAATACTTCGAGGGCGTGCCACCGGAAGTGTGGGACTTCCACATCGGCGGCTATCAGGTAGCTGAGAAGTGGTTGAAGGACCGCAAAGGCCGGATGCTCACCTTCGATGACCTGACGCACTATCGGAGGGTGATCGCTGCCCTTGCCGAAACGATCCGCCTCATGCAAGAGGTGGATGAGGCAATAGTGGAGTGGCCCATTAGCTAGTCAACTGCTCGCTAGCCCATTCAAGTGCGAAATTGCCCCATGATTCGCACTAAAACCCCTTGACATATGTATAGCTATATGCTATACTAAGGTCATGGATAGGCAGTGCGTACAATGCGGCAACACTTTCAAGGCTAGGTGTGATGAGCACGCTTTCTGCTCTGAGCCTTGCCGCCGCGCCGCTCGTGGCTCGGACTATCGCAAAGCCCGCGAACTGGCGCTCCGCCGTGATACCTACGCTTGCACAGAATGTGACTCGGATGACCACCTGGAATGCCATCACAGGCGACCTGTGAGCATGGGCGGTGGACACGAGTTGAGCAACCTTCAAACGCTATGCCGGAAGTGCCACAAGGCTATACACCGGGAATGGAGGCTCTATGGGTATACGGGACCGAGATCAGAACAAGAGGCAGAAAGCAAAGGAAGTGAGAGATACAATCATGCGGCTTAGTGAGATGTGCGACCTGATCGGCTTGCGGACCTACATAATCAAGCGCACGCCGAAGGGTAAGAGCAAAGAGCCTGACGCGTGGGGGCACACGCGGGCTTATATGCAGTCCTACGCTAACCCGGCCAACACTGAGGCGCTTATCGAGCTATTCAAGAGTGCCGATTGCAAGGATGAGCTAGAGGCCGTGCGTTTCATACTGACACATGATGAGATTGTGCCCTAACTTTTCCTAATGTGGGGAGATGATACAGAATGCCGAAGCAGCAGACAAATATCCGTCTATCACTGCACAGCAAGCGACAATTGCGAGCACTGGCGCAAAAGCTGGGCTTGTCAGAGGGTCAGCTTGTGATGCTGGCAATAGATCGCCTGGCTCGTGATGAGGGCTTGCGTGTGCATCTGTTAGACGGAGATGTAGACGAGCAAGACGAGCAGCAAGAGCAAGAGCAGGAGGTACAGCCATGAAGGGTAAAATATACAGGCGAGAAGGCAAGCGTGGGGTTTCCTACCAGACAACTGTAGAGTTACCGCCCGATCCACAAACGGGCAAGCGCCGCCAAAAGCTGCTCACAGCACCCACAAAGAAGGAGATCGAAGCTCTGGCCGCCCAGATGATAGCCTCTGTTGCCACAGGTGGTTTTGGGGAAGCTGATGCCAAGAAGATCACCGTCTCGGAGTACATGGCGCGCTGGCTCGAATCTATAAGCCAGAGCATGAAACCTGCCAGCTTCAGGCGATATGCCGATCTGAGCAGGCAGCATATAGAGCCGGTGATAGGGCGCGTACAGCTAGCCAAGTTGTCACAGCTTGACGTACAACGCCTATACTCCGACCGCCTCAGAGCGGGCCTATCACCTACCTCAGTCCAGTTGATACATTGCGTGTTACACCGCGCGCTAAAGCAGGCCATGAGGGGCGGGCTGCTAAACCGCAACGTCACAGAGCTTGTAGACGTGCCACGCCGGATAGCCCCAGAATATGTGACATGGGACCGGGCGCAAGCAAGCGCGTTCCTGGCCGTCTCGGATAGGGATGACCTGGCCGCACTCTGGAGGCTTGCGCTTCTTACGGGCATGAGGCGAGGCGAGATATTAGGGCTTAAGTGGGATGACCTTGACATGGGGCGGGGCGCGCTCAGTGTGAAGCGCACGCTATCCAGGGGCAACAGCGGCAGCTTCGACTTCGGATCGCCTAAGTCCGGCAAGGGCCGTCAGATTGAATTGCCGCGCTCAGTCACAGAGGCGCTTCACAAGCACCGCGTAAAGCAGTTGGAGGGGCGGATGCCGGTGGGCACATCCTATAACGATCTGGGGCTTATCTTTGCGGATGCTCTGGGCGGCCCGTTACACCCCAACACCCTCCGCTATCGCTTCTTACGGATTATAAAAGAGGCGGGCGTGCCTCAGCTCAGATTGCATGACCTCAGACACACCTCCGCAACCCTCATGCTTGCCAACGGCGAGCACCCCAAGATCGTGTCTGAGCGGTTAGGCCACTCCACCATCGCTATCACCCTTGACCGCTATTCGCACGTCACGGCTACAATGCAGAGGGAAGCGGCGGATCGCCTGGACACCCTGATAAGCGGCGCTTAGCGGCTCATGTTATAAAACGGTTATAAAAAGCGAAAAGAGGGCCGTAATAGCCCTCTTTTTGTGCCTAGAATTAGAACATATCTGCTATTTGTGCCGAAGGTGGGACTCGAACCCACATGAGGCTACCCTCACCCGCTTTTGAGGCGGGCGCGTCTGCCATTCCGCCACTTCGGCTTGCCTGTTGCGAAATCGGTCGCTCCTGGACCGAGGCCGCCCCAACCGAGGATAATTATAGCTTATCCGGCCACCCAGGTCAACCGTTTTGGGGCGTGAAAGGCAGCACGTCGCCTGCCAACACCCGCCGCTCGACCCCCTCGCCGGTGAGCACCACCAGCGCCCCATCCGGGTCTGCCCGCAGCGCCTTGCCCTCTACCCGCCGGCCGTTGCCTTCCAGCGCCGTTACCCGCCTGCCCAGCGTCTCCAAAGCGGCCACCCACTCCCCGTGTACCGCGCCGAACTGCCCCCCTTGCAGTAGAAAATATAGACCCTCAAACTCCGTCAGCACCTTCGCGAGCAAAGCTGCACGGTCCACTTCGCGCCCTAGTTCAGCCGACAGCGACGTAGCGGCGCCTCGCAACTCTCCCAACTGATCGGGGCGCAGGTTGGCGTTGATACCGAAGCCCAGCACCGCGAAATCCCAACTGCCCCCGCGAAACTCGCCCTCGCTGAGTACGCCCGATACCTTCCGCCCGTTGAGCAGCACATCGTTGGGCCACTTTATGCCGGCTACGGGTTGAAGCGGCCCGCCCAACGCCTTACACGCCCTGTAGATGGCGAGTGAGGCTGCGATAGTGATGTAAAAGGCCTCTCGCGCAGCGAAGCGGGGGCGCAGGAGAACCGAGCAGAGCACACAACAGCCCGCAGGCGCCACCCATCGCCGGCCCAGTCTGCCCCGGCCCAGCATCTGCTCCTCGGCCATCACCACCAGACCCTCCGGCTCGCCCCGTATGCCTGCCTCCCGCACAAGGTCGTTGGTAGAGGCCACCTGTGGGTGCAGTTCGATGCGCCGCCCCAACACGGCGGTGGTCAGCAGCGCCGCAACTGCTTCGGGGGTATATCGTTCGGGTGGGCGGTGCGCGGTCGTATCGGTCAAAGGAATGGCGTCCTGGATGGGTGTGGGCCTCGCGCCGGCGTACCGAACCTGGACTGATGCTCTACGTCGGACGGGCCTCCCTCTATTATACATGCGGTAAGTGTTCCGCGTGAGGATGCCCAGGGAGCCGCCAGGTGCGCCAACCGCCCAGTGCAGCCGGTAATTGCAGCACCGGCTGCACTGGGCGGCGGATGTTCGCAACTGTCCGACGGCTTAGAATGTTGCCAGCAGTTCTTCCAACCTGTCCAGGCTCTCGTTCGCGCCCTCTTCCATGCCGCTCTGCAACATACCGTCGCGGTCCTCAACGGTCTGGAAAACGGAGATGGTGGTCACTTTGGTTCCATCCTCGTGATCCTCGAATATAGTTGTCTCCAACGACACGTGGCCCGGCAGGCCCTCCCACTCGTATGTGGAGACGGTCCGTGCCGGCGCCTCAACGCTGTGGTAGACGCCGTGGAAGGCCCATTCGTTGCCCTTCTCGTCGCGCACTATGTAGCGCCAGCTCCCGCTTGCGCGAGGCTCCATCTTATCTACGGTTGTAGTGAGCTTGCGCGGCCCCCACCACTGTGGGATGGCTTCGGGATCGTTCATTACTCTGAAGACGAGCTCGCGCGGCGCGTTGAAAACACAGGTAGAGACAATCGAGTGTTGGTTGGGTTCGGCGACCAGATTACGGTTCGGCATCTTTTTGCTCCTTTACTTGCTCACTTGTGTGAGCACGGTTGATTAGGTCTTCCAGACGGTCCATGCGCTCACTCCACAGGCGGCGATAGCCCTCCAGCCAGGAAGCCACGCTCTGAAGCGGTTCAGGATTGAGATAGTGCAATTTCTCACGACCCACTTTGCGCGTGACAATGAGACCTGCCTCCTCCAGCACGTTCAGGTGCTTCATCACACCGTAGCGGGTCATAGGCAGGTATGCACAAAGCTCGGTGAGGGTCTGGCCTTCCCTTTGCGAGAGCGCATCGAGTAAACGGCGGCGATGGTGATCAGCCAAAGCCTTGAACACATGTTCTAGTTCCACACGCACATTATATGTGACTAATAGGTCACTTGTCAAGGGGCAAAGGAACGAATTGTAGGCGAAAATAACTAGCCGGCAGGAAGCCACGCTAATCGGCAGCATGGGCAGAGGGCGCACCCAAAGTTACACATCGTGCGCCGCACTTGTGCATGGCTCGCCCCGTGACTTATACTTGAGGCATGTGCGGAATCGCGGGTGTCTACAACAGCAGTGGGGAAACGCCGCCACAGGGTGTGCCGGCGGCCATGGCGCGGGCTATCGCTCATCGCGGGCCGGACGGCGAAGGCTTCTTCTTCGAGGGCGGAGTGGGCCTGGCGCATCGTCACCTGCGGATCATTGACCTCTCGGACGCCGCCATGCAGCCGATGAGCAGCGAGGATGCTACGCTGCACCTCATCCTCAACGGCGAGATATACAACTATATTGAGCTTCGGCCTTTGCTTGAGGCAAGCGGCCATCGCTTCCGCTCGCAATCCGACACGGAAGTGCTGCTGGCGGCCTACAGCGAGTGGGGCGTAGACTGTCTGCACCGCCTCAACGGTATGTTCGCCTTCGCCCTCTGGGACAGCCGAGAGCAGCGTTTGTTCATCGCCCGCGACCGCTTGGGCGTAAAGCCTCTTTATTACAGTTGGGCCGGGGGCACATTGCTTTTCGCTTCTGAGATAAAAGCGTTATTGGCTCATCCCGACATTACGGCGCAGCCTCACGTGCCCGCTATCGCCGAGTATATGAACGCCATGTACACCACAGGCGAGCACACCTGGTTCAGCGGCATAAAGCGCCTGCTCCCCGGCCACTACATGCTTGCCGACCGCGCCGGCCTCAAAGTAGAGCAGTGGTGGGACGCGCCTACCCACGAAGACAGGTTGGGTAAGCGCCCCGAGAGCTACTATGTGCAGAAAACGCGCAGCTTGCTGGAAGATTCGGTGCGCCTGCGCTTGAGGGCCGACGTGCCTCTGGGGGCGCACTTGAGCGGGGGTCTCGACAGCAGTTCGGTGACGGCCCTCCTAGCCCGGCGGCTTGAGGGCAGCGGCGAGCGGGTACGCACCTTCTCCGGGGCATTCGCCGAGGGTCCGGCCTACGACGAGCGGCGGTACGTGGCCGAGGTAGTGGCGATGTATGAGACCGAGCAGTACGAGACGATACCCTCAGCACAAGACCTCCCGGCGCTAATAGAGCGGATGGTGTGGCAGATGGACGAGCCTGCGGCGGGGCCGGGTATCCTGCTACAGTGGGCTGTGTGCGAACTGACCCGCCGGGCGGGCGTTACGGTTATCAACGGCGGGCAGGGAGGCGACGAAGCCTGGGGCGGCTACTTCGGCTACGTGCCCGCCTACTTCGCCACCCTGCTGCGAGATGCGCGGCGCCACCCTTCGCTCCTCCTCGAACTGGTGCGGAGCATGCTTGCGCTCCTCAGCCGCCGACAAACGCGGGTGACTTTGCTCAAGGCGCTCGTGAGAGGTAGACGCGCCCGCCTGCGTCCGACCGCCTCCCTGGGTGGGTGGGCAGGCAGCGCAATACGCAAGGCGCATGGAGAGAGCCTTGCTTCGGAAGCAGTCCTGCCTGCCGGAGGAGTCAAGCCCGAACCGGCTGAGGTGTCGCCCCTCAGCGCCGTTATGCGCTACGATCTCAAATGGTACCTGCCTGCCCTATTGCAGGTGGAGGACCGCACCAGTATGGCCTTTTCGCTGGAGTCGCGTGCGCCTCTGCTCGACTATCGCTTGATCGAGCATGCGGCTACTGTGCCCGCCCCGATGAGGATGAAACGCCTCGACATGAAGCATGTGCTTAAAGAGGCCGTGATGAATTTACTGCCCGCCGATATTGTGCGCCGCACCGACAAGATGGGCATGCCCACGCCTATTGACTTGTGGTTCCGGGGCAGCCTGGCTGGTTGGATCGAACAGCAACTCGACTCGCCTGAAGTGCGGGCGCTGGACATACTGGACCTCGGCTACGTGCGGGCCGCCCTGGAGGAGCACCGCACCGGCGCGAAAGACCGCTCGCTTGACCTGTGGAAGATGCTCAACCTCGTGACCTGGTGGCGACTCTTTATCAGCAAAACAGTGCCGTCTCCTCACGCCGAAGTTGTGGGCGACGAGACGTTCAGCCTCAGCCGCTGAAAAATGCGTATCCTCTACTTTACCCAGTATTTCCCGCCCGAAGTGGGCGCCACCCAGACGCGGGCGTTTGAGATGAGCCGCTATCTGGCTCGGCAGGGGCACCGCGTGACGGTCGTCACCGAAGTGCCCAACCACCCCTCCGGCATTATCCCTCCCCACTATCGGGGCCGCTTGTTCGAGCGGCGGCGGGAGCAGGGAGTGGACGTGCTGCGGCTGTGGGTGTGGACCTCGCCCCACAAGAGCTTCGGTTCGCGCATGCGCTTCTATCTGAGCTACATGGCGATGGCAGGGTTGGCCGGCAGCCTGATCAAGGGGCGCTACGACCTTGTGTACGCCACATCGCCTCCCCTCTTTGTGGGCGCAGCGGGGCTGGCGGCTCACTTCGCCCGGCGCATACCCCTGGTCTTTGAAGTGCGCGACCTGTGGCCCGAATCGGCTGTGGCGTTGGGGGAGTTGCACAACAAGTGGGCTATCGTGGCCGCCGAGAAGCTGGAGAGTTTGCTCTATCGTCGCGCCCGGCGAGTTGTGGCGGTGACGCAGGGTATTGAGCGGAGGCTCGTCGAGAGGGGTGTGCCCCCCCACAAAACAGCGCTCGTCCCGAACGGAGCCAACACCGACCTGTTCCGCTACACCGAAGCGGGCAGGGCAAAGGTGCGCGCCGAGTTGGGCCTGGAGGGTAAGTTCGTGGTGTTGTACGCGGGCATACACGGCATAGCGCAAGGCCTGGAAACGGTGCTACAGGCCGCCGACCTGCTCAGAGGCGACCCCGATCTACAGTTCGTGTTCGTGGGCGAGGGACCCCGCAAAGGCGCCCTCCTCAGCATGAAGAGCAAGCTGGGTTTGTCGAACGTCAGGTTCGTGCCGGAGGTGCCAGCCGAAGCTATGCCCGCCTACCTTTCGGCTGCGGACTGTGCTGTAGTGCCCTTGCGCGACGAGCCTCTGTTTCGAGGCGCGCTGCCTTCTAAGATGTTCGAGGCATGGGCCTGCCGCCGCCCGGTGCTGCTCGCCGTAGCGGGTGAGGCCGCCGACTTGCTTCGGGACGCACGCGGCGGCCTCAGCATGCGTCCCGAAGACCCCGAAGCGTTGGCCGCCGCCATCCGTTACCTGCGAACCCACCCCGAAGAAGCCGCCGCCATGGGCCATCGGGGTCGTGATTATGTAGTGCGGCGCTACTCTCGCCGGGAGCAGGCCCGTAAGTTGGAGCAGTTGCTGGAGGAGGTAAGCCAAGAGGGGTGAGACATGTTGCCGTCCCACCCCTCTTGGCTCACGAACCTATTTTCTGCTCGTCTACTTCAGCCCGCCCTCTTTGACCATCTTCTCGATAGCGTCGCGCAACATTTCGGCGTGGCGTTGGTCGTCGCGGGAGATTTGCTCGATGACTTGTCTGCTTGAGCTGTTGGCGTCCTCCAGGTACGTGTCGTAGGCCTCAAGGCCCTCCAGCTTGCTCAAAAGAATGGCAAGCAGGTTGTAGGTGTTGTCGCTTAGTACTTCCGGCATAATAGACCTCCTGATAAACTAATTGGTTTAGCAATAAAAAGTAGGATGCAAGTTGCGTGCCGGGGCATGCGGCTTGCAACGTTCACGCGGATGGAGGTGTGACATGGTAGAACTCAGCCCGCAAATGGAAACACATAACGTAGAGGTTTACGGCAGGCAGGTGCATTACACGGCGCGCGGCCCCCAAAGCGCGCAGTACGCCTACGTAGGCATAAACGGCCTCATGGGGGGCGGCGACTCGTTTTGGCCGGTCATCGAGGGCGTGCCGGCCGGCTGGCGGGTGGCGCTGCCCGACCTCCCCGGCTGTGGCGACTCCGCGCCCCTGCCGCCCCCCTACAAGCACGACATAGACGGCTACACGCGTTGGCTGGATAGCTTCCTCCAGGAGGCGGGATTGGGCGACAAAAAGATCGTGCTTGCGAGCGTGGCGACGGGCGCGCCGATCTCGGTCCACTACGCGTGGCGACATAAAGAGCGGGTGGCGGGGCAGGTGCTGCATCTGCCGTTCCTGGGCCGAGTGGCGATAGCCTCCAAGTGGGCGCGACCTGTCGTGGCCTACTCTCTGCTGGCGGAGCCTCTGCGTGGGCTGGTGGACCGCCTGCGAGGGAGCGACTGGCTGATGCACCGCATCATCCTGCACGAGCCACCCGAAGCTATCCCTGTGCTGGCCGAGCGCGACATATCCCATAAGCAACAGGCAAACTTGCGTGCCGCCGGCGAACTACTGCACAGCTTGATGCTCACGGATGCCCGCACCGAGTTGCCCTTCATCGGCAGCCTCATGCTCATTCTCGCCTCGGAGCACGATTTCGCGGCCCCTGTGCCTGTGCTGGAGGGGATAGTGAAGGGGCGACCTGAGCGCAAGCTGTATGTGTACAGCGGCGGCCAACATTCCTGGAACGAGGAGTTCATCGAGGAGATGAACCGCGAGATAGGGGAGTTCGCCCGGCAGATTGAAGGGGCTTGATCCTGGGGAGTCTGTTACCAGCCCCCGCTCGAAGAAC
>JBBSIX010000130.1:0-9061 GCA_038231875.1 Chloroflexia bacterium
CAGTTCGGCTACCCCCTGACGGAGGAGTTCACCGAGCCGCTTGGCCCCGATAGCTCGCCCATCATGGTGCAGTACTTCGAGCGCAATCGTTTTGAGCATCACCCGGAGAACCAACCTCCCTCTGACGTGCTGCTCGGTACGTTGAGTAGAGAGTTCTTGCTGGAGAATGCACCTACCGCTAAGGCGACCCCTCTACCCTCTCCCGCCCTCTACTTTCCAGAGACGGGGCACAACCTCTCCGGCACATTCAAGGAGTATTGGCAGGAGCACGGCGGGCTGGCGATACACGGCTATCCCATTACCGAGCAGTTCGAGGAGCGGAGCACGACGGACGGCAAGGCGTACCTGGTACAGTACTTTGAGCGGTCGCGGTTCGAGGAGCACCCGGAGAACGCAGGCAGCCCCTATGAGGTACTGCTGGGGCAGTTGGGCAGACAGTTGAGCGAGAAGCGGGGCTATCCTTATGGGTGGTATCCTCAGTTTGGTAGGGCGGCTGATTTTTCGTGGATCGCTGGATTGTATATTCCGCCCTCCCGGTTGTGCGCCAACTGTAGTTGTGACACTGTTCATTACGTACAGGGGGCTAACTACTTAGCAGAAGGCACAAGCGTGCAGCCATTCGGTTCGGTGTGGGAAAGCACGATAAAGTCAGGGCAACTCCAGGGGTTTAGTGTGCCCGTGGTGATTTTTGGCCGCAGATCTGACCCGGTGGGATTAAGGGAGCCATGCTTTGCGCCTGGCTATTTTGTAGAGCACGTGCAAAGGATTCGGCTGAAGTAAAGTCCAACAACTGAAGAGGAACACTAGGAGTAGCAGCAGATGGCTTGCATTAACAAGTAAGGTTCACGCCAGTAACAGAAGGAGCCACTGTAGGGATTAGCTACGGCAACGTAGCGCCGGAGGAAACTTTCACGGATAAGTTGCATTTGGCATATAATCGCTGAGGAGGAAACCAATCATGAGCCAGTACTACCCCATACCACAACCCACAATAGCCACCAACATACTCGTGAGGCGCGAGAGGCGCTTGCCTGTGCCGGGCGAGGTGCGGGTGAGGGCGGGGCAGCGTGTCGAACCGTCCGACGTGGTTGCCCAGAGCGTGCCCTCCTTCGACCCTGTGGTTGTCGGCATCGCCGCCGACCTCGACATGTCGCCCGCCGCCGCCGCCAAACGTCTGCGCGTCAGTCCGGGTCAGGCTGTAGAGCAGGGGGACATGCTGGCACAGAAGGGCGGCAGAGGCTCCAGGGTGTCGCGCTCCCCCGTGACCGGCACCTTCACAGGCTACGACCCCGCCACCGGTAGCGGCCTTATCTCTATCCCCTCCGAAACGGTGTCTGTGCATGCCCACCTGAAAGGCATCGTCACCGACCTGATCCCCTACTACGGAGCTGTGATCGAAACCCCGGCCACCGTCATCAGGGGCATTTTCGGCCTGGGCGGTGAGCAACACGGTGTGCTCAAAGTGCTGGTGGCCGACAACGACGAGCCGGTGACGCCGGAGGTGATCAACGCAAGGGTGACATACTCGGTGGCCCTCGGCGGTTCGGAAGTAACAGTGGCGGCCCTCCATAAGCTAATCCAGCTTGGAGCGCGCGGCCTCATCACCGGCAGCATACGCCAATCCGAACTTGCCGCCTTCCTGGGCTACAGCGGGCCGGAAGCCTGGCGTCTGGGCGCAAGCACCCTCAACAGCAACGGCTGGGTCTTCCCCCCGCCCCTGCCGGGCAAGGTCACGCCTGTGCCGCCCGATTTTGTGCTCATCATCACCGAGGGCTTCGGTTCCGTGCCGATGTCGCCCCGTACCTTCGAGACCATAGCCGGCTACGACGGACAGGAGATAGCGGTAGACGGCTCGACCCGCCTGCGCGGAGGACTGGCGCGCCCCGAAATAGTTATCCCTCTGGCACGCACAACCAACGTGGAATGGCTGGAGGAGAGCGGACCCAGGCTGGAGGTAGGTAAGAACGTGCGCCTGCTGGCCCCCGCATACTTAGGCCAAATAGCGCAGGTGATCAGCCTGCCGGTCGGCCCCCGTGCCGTCCAGTCGGGCGTGCTCTCCACCGTCGCCGAGGTGCAAATGGCCGGGGGCCAACGCCTGCGAGTGCCGACGGCTAATCTAGAGGTGTTGGAGTAAAGCACGGTTGTGAGCCAAAGGCTCATGTGCAACAGTTCAAAGTCGTCGCAGTAGGGGGAGAGTGAACCCACTTACCGATGTCATTCCGAACGAAGTGAGGAATCAGTACGCCTGCATGGTACTGAGGTGACTGATTCCTCAGTCCTTATATTCTTGGATTCTTGGGTTCCTGGCTATGCCAATTTAGGCCCCTACAGCACAGCCTTCACGAGTTGCCCCCGCTTCGCTCATACCCCAAATCTGACCACTTACGCCTGCCTCCTTTCCTTGCCCCTTCGGTCGCTCCCGTTTATAATCATCTTGCTATGCAAACCGCAGACAACTCCAAAATCAACACACAAAACTCAATGCTATATACAGCCTCTCCTTCCGGCGAGGTGCAGGCCGAAATCGCCGGCGCTCTCAAAGCTGCTATAAGCAAGCTGGAGTACAACGCAGCCGAGTTGGACCTGACGCTGCGGCCCATCCCTCTGCAAGGGGCCTGGGGCTTCGGCTCGCCGGTGGCCTTTCAGCTACGCAAGCTCGGCGCGCAGGGTAGCCCGCAGGAAATAGCAGAGCGCCTGGTGGCGGTGTTGCCCTCTTTGCCCCAGATTGAGCGCGTTGAGGCGGTCAGCAACTACGTCAACTTCTATGTAGATAAGGACTGGTACGCCAATCGCGTAGTCGAGCAGGTGCTGACGCAGGGCGAGCAGTACGGCTGCCTGCCCACACGGGGCGAGCGGGTGATGGTGGAGTATGCCAACCTGAACACCCACAAGGCGATGCACGTGGGGCACTTGCGTAACGTAGTGCTGGGCGCGGCGGTGGTCAATATCCTCAAATGCGCCGGCTTCGACACGGTAAGCGCCACCTATATCGGCGACATCGGCATGCACGTCATGCGAACGCTGTGGGCTTACAACAATCTTTTCAAAGGCGAAGAGCCGGAAACCGGCAAAGGCGCATGGCTCGAAACGCTCTATGTGGAGGCAACCGCTCGCCTCGAATACCGCAATAATGTTACCTCGCTCGTAGCCGAGGCCGCCAAAGCCGACCCTGCCGTCGCCGTCCAACTCACCCTGGCTCTGCAAGCCATGTCGGACACCGACCCGCAGGACAGGCCGTTCGCCCGGCAAATAGCCGAGACACTCACCACGCGGGAAGGCCCCGACTGGAAAGAGGTATTAGCTGCCCGCGACCACATCGTGCTTAATTTGTGGCACGCCCTGGGCCTGGCTCTCGTGGCTCAGTTGTCTACGATGGACACCGCCAACCGCGACGCCGCTTTTTTTCAGCCGCCTGCCCCTATCGCTCCCGACTTTCTGCTCGACACACCGGAAGCCGATGCCGGCCCTGCCGACCCGCGACCCCAAGCCTCAACTTTAGAGGCCGAGTACAGGCGGCTGGACGCCCATCGAGAGTGGTGGGACGAGGTTCCCCGTTGGCAGGCCGAGATCAAAGAGATGTTTGTCCGGTGGGAGGCGTGCGATCCTGAGTTGGTGCGGCTTTGGGAAGCTACCCGCGCGTGGAGCCTGGATATGTTCCGGCGCATATTCTCCGACCTTGACGTGTCGTTCGACGCATGGTTCTTCGAGAGCGAGGTAGAGGAGCCGGGCAAGTTGGTGGTGGCTGAACTCGTTCGCCGGGGTATAGCCGAAGATTTGCGGGCCGAGGGGGGGACGGTCATCGTGCGCGTGGACGACCAGCTACGGGCTAACCCCGAACTTTCCGAGAAGTATTACAAAGATTTGTACAGGGTAGACAAAAAAAGCAAGGCCGTCGAGCCGAAGGAAGCCTGGCGCGTGCTGGTGGTGCTGCGCTCGGACGGCACCTCCCTGTACGCCACCAAAGACCTGGAGCTTGCCAGCCGCAAGTTCAACGATTGGGGCGTGGACCGCTCTATCTACGTAATAGACAGCCGCCAGTCGCTCTACTTCCAGCAGGTGTTTCGGGTCTTGGAATTGATGGGTTTCCGGCAGGCCGACAAGTCGTTTCAGCTTGCCTACGAGTTCGTCAACACACCTGAAGGCGCTATTTCCTCACGCCGAGGCGGCGCACCCCTCTACGAAGAGTTGGAGCGCGAGGCTCTACTGCGGGCGCGTGAGGTGGTGGACCGCAAAGAGGCGGAGCAACCGCGCGGCCTGAGCGAAGGCCAACGAGAGGCGATTGCCGGCGCGGTGGCGTATGGCGCGCTCAAGATGGGGATGCTCGACAAGGATATCAATCGGGTGATTACCTTTGTGTGGGAGCACGCTCTCAACCCCGAAGGTCAGTCGGCCACCTATGTGCAGTACTCCCATGCCCGCGCCACCCGTGTGCTTGAAAAGGCACAGCCCGACACGCTGCCCAGGGAGGGTGTGCACTACGATTTCAAGCAGCCCGAACTGCCTGAGATGAACCTGCTCGAACTGATCGCCCGCCTGCCTGAGGAGGTGGAGCGTGCAGCGGAGGCGTACAAGCCGGTAGCCATCGCCACCTACTGCTTTGAACTGGCCGACGCCTTCAACAATTTCTACCATAATTGCCCTGTACTCAAGGCTCCAACTAGGGAGCAAACGGAGTCTCGCCTGGCGTTGACGGCTGCCTCGAAGCAGACAATCGCCAACGCGCTGGGGCTGCTGGGGATAGAAGCGCCGGACATGATGTAGTGGAATAGTCAACCGGATGCGTTTCTTTGTGCTAATATTGCATATCTGGGCACGACTGCTAGGCAGCAGCGTTTTCAGGCTGTAAACATCTCTGATCTCTAGTCTTGGGAGCTTGATAATAACACAATGCCCGCAATTAACTCTCCATTTCGGTACGCAGGCGGTAAGTTTTACGCCCGGAAGTTAATACTTGAGCATATAGTCACACACGATTGCTATATCGAGCCTTTCGCGGGTGGAGGTTCTATTTTCTTTGCTAAAGAGAAAGCGGATGTCAACGTCTTGAATGACGTTGACGTTGAACTGGTAAATTGCTACAGTCATATCCGCGATGATGTAGAAGGTTTAATCGCTTTGCTTAGAGGCATACCGGCGACAAAGGAAAATCACAACTTCTATAAGAACATCTATCAGCCCACAAACGACCTGGAACGGGCTTTTAGATGGTACTATCTAAATAGAACCAGCTATTCAGGGATAATGAATCCTGCTAACTGCTATTGGGGGTATGGCCCCAAGTATAGTATGCAACCGAAAAACTGGCCCGTCCATCTACGAAGGTGTTCTGAAAAATTGCAAGGAGTTGTGTTAAGCTGCTGGGATTTCGAGAGGGTAATAGAAGCAGCCCCCGACGGCGCTTTCCTGTTTATTGATCCACCTTACTTCAACGCCGACCAGGATAAGTTCTACTCGTACAGCTTTGTCGAGCAAGATCACCTGAGGCTAAGGAACATCTTATATAAGCATCGAAGACGGCTGAAGTTTCTGCTGACCTACGACAACAGCCGGGAAGTCCGCGAACTTTATCAATGGGCTGATGTGACATTGGAAAAAGAATGGAACTATACGATCAGCCGAACTGATGATCAAACGAAAAAGACCCACAACAAAGGCAAGAGATATGCGGGCAAAGAAATCTTTGTTATGAACTACGACCAGACCGTCTGTGCAGCACCCTCCTACGTACAATTTCCTCTACCTTATTTGGAAGCGCAGTTATCGGTAGCCAATGGGGATCGTTTTGAAGGTAAATAGTCGGCGTTCTTGGGATCAGCCCGTTCTCCGCAATATCCCCTGGTATAACAAATCTCCAATCCTGGGCAGCAGCCTGGAGAAGTTCTTGGCTGTTTGATACGCTGTAGTGACTGTACAGTATCTCAATTAGCTGCGGATCGGCAATCAGCTCCAATTCCTCGCCTACAGTACCGCCTGCGAATAAAGCGTTCGATGGGTTGGTTACGAGTATATCAAAGTCGGATGCTCTATACCTGTCGTTGCCGATTCCGACAAGTTCTATGTTGCTGCGGCTACGGTGGCTCTTGACTTTGAAATGAGGGACCCTATGCCTTCGTGCTCGTACTCCGGTAGTCATTGAGCCGCGCACTGCGCTTTTGGACTCCCCTATCAGCGCCTCGCCTGTTCTGCGGTGGGTAACGGAAATATCCTGATCCGGCAAGCCCGGCTGGGCGCTTAAGTTGAGCTTTGTGACAATCCATTCATTTGAGCTTAATACTTGTTGCAGCAAATGATAAACGTTGTATTCCATACCCTTGCCGCGCAGCATGGGCAGAACCTTCTGGTCGTTTATAATCTCGAAGAAGTTTTCTATGGGAATAGAGTACTTGCGGCAATATAACTCTAATTGCCGCCCCAGCCTTTGATGTTCGCTACCTGCGTGCTCATCCATAAGATGTCCTTCTAAGGTAGAGTCGCTAACAGCCCGAAGAGCCGAAGTCGAATAGTTCCTTGATCTCTACATCCAAGCTGTTCGCCAATCTGACTACAGTTTCAAATGCCGGGGAAGCCTGACCAGTCTCAATCTGGCTGATATAGTTGACGGATAGGTTGGTTATTTCAGCCAGCTGAGCTTGCGTAAGCTTCTTTATTCGTCTGAGGTGTTTTACTCTCTTGCCAAAGAGCAATTTAGCGTCAGCCACAAAGATACCTCAAAGGCAGTAAAACCCGCACTACAACTGTGACTCTATCACAGCAAATGTGCGACTTACACCAACTGCTGGTTGGATTTTTGGCTCTCACCGGCAGAGATGGTATTATATAAGCGTTGTTTCACCATTCCACAACGCAGTGGACAATTATGACTTTAAACGTAAATTCGGAATACGGACGCCTACGCGAGGTGATTGTACACCGCCCAGGCCGCGAGCTTGTGCGGATGACCCCCTCTACCCGCGATTATTTCCTCTTTGACGACCTGCTCTACGACGAGCACGCTCGCCAGGAGCATGATTGGTTTACCGACCTGCTCCAGAATCACCTCGACGTGAAGGTTCATTTCTTTGAACAGATGCTGCGCGAAAGCCTGGCAGCCGCCGACCCTGAGCAGCGCGATGCTCTTTTGCGCCAAGTCTGCGAAATGGAGTCCGGTAGGCCGCCGGTGGAGCAGCGGATAGGGCAGCTTGAGGTGATGGTGCGCTGGTTCCGGGGGCACGGCTGGCCGCAGTCCCCGCACGACCCCGAAGCCGACCCCGATGCCGCCGCGCCCGGTTCCCACGCCCGCGCCGCCACGCTCCTGAAGGCGCGAGAAACCGCGCCGCTTGCCGCGCACGACCGTCAGGCGTTCGACTTCCTCCGAGAGCGCCTCAACTGTTGGTGCAATGATGGAGACTACAGGGCGCTGACCGAGGAGCTTGTCGAAGGGATAGAGTCGGGCGTGGCCGGCGTATCACCTTCCGAGCGGCCCGGCCCCCCCAACGGTAAGTATCACAGCTTGCCCGACATGGACGCCGATGCGATACGCAACTACACCGAGGGCCGCCTGTTCTACCTGACGCCCCTGCCCAACCTGATGTTTTTGCGCGATTCGGGCACGGTGGTGGGCGATCGCTTTTTGCTGGCACGTATGGCTGCCCCGGGCCGCCTCCGCGAGCCGCTCTTGCTCGATTTTGTGGAGCGGCATCACCCCCGCTTCAGGGGTGCGCCGCGCTGGACCTGGGCCGACAGGCGCATCAACGATCCTTCCTGGCCCCTTGCTTCATCGCCCTACCTGCACCTCGAAGGGGGCAACATCTTGCAACTGCGCGACGACCTGTTCGTGCTCGGCGTGAGCGAGCGCACCAGCATGGAGGCGGTGCAGAGGGTAGCCGATGGCTGGCGAGAGCACGCCGCAGGCGAGGGCAAACGCATTATCTTGTACGTGTTGCTGCTGCCCGCCGGGTTTAATCACCTGGACAGCGTGTTCAGCATGATCAGCGAGACGGAGTGCGTGATTTATCCGCCCGTGTTTGAGCCATACGGCCCGGCATCTGTAGACGTGGTGCGAGCCGAACTTGGGGCGGGGCCGGTGCGCCCCACCCGCGCTGCAGGCTTCCTGGAAACCCTGCAGCGCGATGGGCTGGACCTCCTGCCTATCGCTTGCGGCGGTTCCGACCCGGTTGATCAGCAGCGTGAGCAGTGGTTCTCGGCCTGCAACCTGCTGGCGTTGGCCCCAGGCAAGGTGATTATCTATCGCTCCGCCGAATGCACCCTGGCCGAACTTGCCCGGCACGGCTACCGAATAGTAGACATCAACGACGTGCAGATCGGGGCAATCAAGCTGAGTTTAGATGAGCCGGGCAAGTGGGCGCTCAAAATAAAGGGGTCCGAATTGAGCCGGGGGCACGGCGGGCCGCACTCGCTGGCGTTGCCCCTGGTCAGGGATTAGGCAGCACAGGGGTGCAGGCATGATCAAACAGCTCTTGTGGAGCACTGTTTGGCGCATGACGGCCTGGGGCGTGGGCATCGGCGCGGTGCTTGGGGCGCTTTACGGTTCCCTGCTGCTGCTGCCGTTCAGCTTCGATGCAGGATTTTTGTTCGGCGCGCTTTCCGGTGGACTGCTGGGCCTAATTCTTGGTCTGGCTGAGGGCCTTGCGATGGCATCTGTTCTTCGTAAGTACCTGCGCGACCGGGCGGACACGGGCTATAGGGCTACCATGAGCGCCTATGCGGTTTATATTGCCGTGCTTGGGGCAATAGTAATAGTTACGCTCGGTTGGGGGGTATCTCCCCAGTTGTTCAAGCTGGAGAATGTGGGCAGCCTTGTCTGCTTTGGCGTAGTACCGCTGCTGTTGGTGATCGGCATGTCCTGGTGGGCAGGCCGCCGGGTGGGCGATTGGGTCCAACAGAGGATAGAGGCCGTTGAAGAAGCCTCCGGCGAACCTCTTGCGTAGAGGCCGGTGAAAGAATACAAATGCTAAACGTAACGTCGGAAATCGGCCAACTCAGGCGCGTTGTGGTTCACACCCCCGGACAGGAGGTGAGGTTGATGACCCCTGCCCTGCGCCACGATCTCTTGTTCGACGAC
>JBBSIX010000131.1:0-8964 GCA_038231875.1 Chloroflexia bacterium
AAGCAAGGACAGGCAGGAGCAACATCCCTACCGCAAAAGCAGCCGCCAGGGCACGCCGTTTGATTGCCTCGAACAAGGACAAGCCCCGCATCAAGCGTCCGATAAGCAGATAGACCAGCAGCGCAAAGCAGGCGAAAAGGCCCAGCGTCGAGTAGGAAGGAGTTATAAAGCCGCCCTGTACGTCTTGTTCGAGGGTGACGCTATCGAGCTTGACCCCTTTCGGCTCGCCCGGCACGTCGGGGGTGCGGAAGTCGGGCGCGCGCAACTCGACCACCGTGTCCCGCGAAGCCAGAGCCGAGGGATGCGTATCATCCACTCTGAAGCGCACAGTTTGCCACCCCTCGTCGAGGGTGCGATCAAGGAACTGCTCGCCGTTGATGAATATCTGCACAGGGGCGCGGCGTCCGGGGTTGAGCGTCAGGGTGAGGGTGAACGGACGAGAGCCGCCCACCCCGGGGAAGCCCACATAACCGTACAGGTCGGACCACCTGTAGGTGCGGCCGGCTGAAGGCATGCGCGCATGGAAGTTACGCACGTAGGCCTGGTCCTGGCCACTACCTACCTCAACCGTATAGGTGTGAGGCAGCTGGTAGGCAAGCGTCGCCGCCGCGACAGCCGCTCCAACAGCCAACCAGACCGGCAGCCACACAAGCAGGCGCAGCAGATAGCCGGCTTCGTCTGCGGCCCACTGAAGCAGCCGAGAGCGCGCGCTACTTGAAAGCATAGCTGATCCTGTACTGCCACAGGTCTAGGGCCGCGACAGAGAAGAAGGCCAACACCAGGTAAACCAGCGATACGCCTGCCCACCCCTTACGCCACAGCCTAGTCAGCAGCCACCCCGCACCAAGCGATACCATCGGCAAGGCAAACAGCGCATAGCGCACATACAGGTTCATCGTCCAGCCGATAACGGCGTAGACGAGCGCCACACCACCCCAGCCGAGCGCCGCCAACACCAATCGGCGCCTGCCTACCCTGTTTTGGTCATGCCTACTGTTTTCGCGGACGGTGGGCCACAGCAGCAGGTACCCCAGGGCCGCCGCCAACAAGGGCCACACCCTGTAGTAGGCCGTGGCCTCCCGCCAAAAGCCGCGCAGCCCACCCACCAGCCAATCGCCCCAGGTGTCGGCGTAGTTTACTACCAGCCCCAAACTTCGGTCCGACACCGAGCCGCCCACCAGCAGGTGCAGGCCGCCCGGACCGGCAGCCGCCGCCCGCTCGCGCCTTATCTCACCCAACGTCTTGAGCATGTCGGCAGCGAAGTGCCCGTAGTAGATGAGGTACGATACCCCCGCCGCCAACGCCAGCGCGCCCAAGACCCGGAAGCCGGCAGGTACGCGGCTGCCCGGCTTTTCCGTTCGCACCGTCTGCTCATGCCTTCGCCCAAAAAGCAGCCACAGCAGGCCGGTCAGCCCAAAAGCCAGCCCTGCCAGTTGAACCACTCCTGGGTGACTCAGCAGCGCCATGAGCATGGCCGCCGTGAGCAGCCAAAACGCAAGCCGAGGGGGGCATGATAGCAGTGGCGGGCGGGAGCAGAGCAGCATGACCGCCAGCGCGCACAGGGCAAAGAACTCGCCGAACAGGTTCGTGGTAATGCCCCAGGAGAACGGCAGCACCGAGATCGGCATCAGCAGGTAGAGCGCGGCGGCCAGTAGTCCGGCCCGCCCGCTCCGGAGCGCTCCCCGCCCGATCAGGTAGAGGAGCGCAGCCCCAAGCGTGCCCACCCCCACCGTGAACAGCTTGATGATCAGGAACTCGTCGCCCAACAGCCGGGATAGCGGCAGCATAAAGATATAGGCGGTCGGCAGGTAGAAAGTAGAGTGCCCGCCCCACTCGTCCGACTGGATGGTAAAAAGCAGCCGACCGCTCTCTACTGTGCTGAAACGGTGCTCGTGGAAGGAGAGGTCGGGTATATAAATGTTGGGGTGCAACTGCCCCGCCAGCCTCACCGCAAACACGGCCAGCAACAGCGTCAGCAGCAGCCTCCATTCAAGGGTGGGCAGGCGCAGTCTTCCCTCTCGGCTGCGCCGTTTCGCTACTCCCATAGCCGTAACCGCCACCAGTGCAACGAAGCACCCTGCGGCCACCAGCGCCGTGTCCCATTCTACGTACCAGCGCCCCGCCGTGAGCCACAACCTGGCTCCGACCAATAAGCCACCCGCGAGCAGGGCCAACAGCGACGAACCGAGCGCCGTTGCCCCCGCCCCCCAACCCAGCAGCGACAAGAGGAGGCCCAACAGCAAACTCGCCCCCACCAGCGCCGCCCACACTCTGCTCGGAGGCAGGATAAAGCGGCCCGGCCCCGGCACCGGCTCGACCCGCACCTGCGTGACCACCACCCCAAGCCGGCGGGGGTTCGGGTCGCCGGGGGGCACAAAGGTGTTGGAGGCCAGGCGGATCACCAGCGTGCCGTCCTCCACCGCCTCGCTCGGCACTGAGAAAGTGTAGTCGGTTGGCTGGGGTGGGGGAGAAACAGTCAACGCCGCCATGTCGCCCACATGCACGCTCAACGTGGGCGCTTCCTGCCCCGCCGGACGCTCCCCATTGACCGTGATAGTCACTCTAAAGTCCTGCCTGCCCACGTCGCGCAACGTCACAAAGGATGCGCCAGTGCTCCAGCGAAACGGCTGTGGAGGGTCGCCCGGTGTGGTCTCAGGCGCATTGAATCCACGCACCAGCGACACATCGAGCGGAGTACCCACCCCGATAACGTAGGTAGGCCGCACCTGGTAGGCAAGCAGGCACACCAGCGCCATCAACAGCGCCCCTGAGTAGATGCCTGGGTTCAGCAGTTTGCGAAAATAGAGCATGAGCGATTCGTTACTTGAAGGCGTAGCTGATTCTATAGTGCCACAAAATGAGCGCCTGCGCTGCAAAGAACACCATGACCAGCAGCGACAACCCCATGCCTGCCGGCCCGCGCCGCCTTATCAAGGCCAACAGCAGCCCCACAGCCAGGGCCACGACAGGCAACACGGCCAACATGTAGCGTATATATATGCCCGTCGCCCAGCCAAATACCGAGAACAGCAGCCCGACCCCCAGCCAACATGCCATCGCCTGCGCCGTGCGCCCGGCTGCTGTGGACACGCGGCGAGCAGGCCAAGCCAGGCTCAAGCCGAGCAGAGCGCCAAACACCGGCCAGGTGCGGTAGTAGGCTGCCGCCTCTCGCCACAGGCCCTCTATGCCGCCCAGCACCCAGTCGCGGCGCGAAAACACCTCGCGGTTGACAAGCCCCAAGCTCGTATCCTCGACCGAGCCGCCCACTATGCGGTGGAACCCCTCCGCCCCGCCTGCCGAGGCTCGCTCTGCCCCGATCTGCGCTATCGAGTCGAGCATCTGCCCGGTGAAGTGGCGGTAGTAGACCAGAAAGGCCAGTGCCCCGGCCAGTGCCAGGGCCGCGAACGCCCAGGCAGCCCCGCGCGCCTGCCCCGGCCCGGCTCTTTTCCAGCGCAGCCGCCACAGCCCCGCCGTCACGGTAAAGGCTACCCCGAAGAAAGCCGTCACCCCAGGATGGCTCAACAACGCGACGAACAGTACAGCCGTAAAAATCCAGAACACCGCCCGCATCGGATGCAAGAGGGGCAGCGCACCCACCAGCATAGCCAACGCGAGCAGCGCGAAAAAATCGCCAAAGACGTTCGAGGTGATGCCCCACGAGTAGGGAAGCACCGCGATTGGTAGGCAAACGTACAACCCCGCACCGAATAACCCGGCCGGCCCGCTCCTCAGTAAGCGCCCGGCTATGTAGAACAAAGGAAGCGTGCCTAGAGAGCCTAGCAGCACCGTCAGCACGCGAAGAGCGTTGCGTTCGTCGCCAAGTAGCCAATTAAGCGGCAAAGCAAATATGTAAGGCGTGGGCAGGTAGAAAGTGGAATGCCCGAAGCCCCCGAACTCGGCAGGCTGTGTGGTAAAGAGCAGTTGCCCCTCCTCTACAAGGTGCAAACGGTTTAGATGGAAGCCCAGGTCGAACATGAATATCTGCGGGTGCAGCTCCCCTGCCAGCCTCACCACGAAGGCCAGGAGCGTGATGGTGAGCAAGGCGCGCCTCTCCAACCCGCTCCATTCTGCCCCGGCCCTTCGCAACACCCAACCGCCAGCCACCCACAACAGCACGGTAACGATCCCGCCCAGCAGCAGCGCCCACAGCCACTGAGAGTACCACGCACCCACCGTCAGCCACAACCGCTCCCAGACGAGCAACCCGCCCGCCAACGCTCCGACCGAGCAGGCACCAAGCGCCACCGCCCCGCCGCCCCAGCCCATGCCGCCCAGTAAGAAGGCCAGCAGCGCGGACGCGGCTGTCAGGCTGCCCCACACTCGGCCCGGCACACCAACGAGGGCGGTGTCGTCCGGCGCGGAGGCTACCTCTATGTGGGTGACGATAATGCCCAGTTCGCGGGAGTCGCCCGGTATCTTGAAGCTGTTGGCGGCAATTTGGAGGGTGAAGCTACCCTGGCCGTCGGCAAGCAGGTCGCGGGGCACTGTAAAAGTGTAGCTGTGCAGGCCGTCGCCGGGACGCACGTCGAGCAGGCGGCGCGTGCCCACTGCAACGGTGAGCAGGGGCGGCGGCTGTCCGGCGGGGCGCGAGCCGTTCACCGTCAGCGTGACATCGTAAGGCTGGATGCCCACATCGCGGAAGGTCGCTGTACCGTAGCCCGTCATCCACCGGAACGTCCTATAGCCCAGATCGACAGTAGGCGGCACGCGCTCAGGGCCGTTGAACCCGTCGAGCAGGGCGCTATCTGTGGGCGCGCCTAGCTCGACATTCATGCCGACGCGCACCTGGTAGGCAGCCGCTACAAGCACTGCTGTGAAGAGCACGCCCGCCACGCCGGGGGCAAGCAGAACGGAGAGACGCAGCCCTTTCACCGCAGGCCGGCCCCACCCGGCGAGGGGCCGCGCCGGTAGAGCGCGATATCCTCGTTGGACCACAGGCGGTCTGCGGGGCTGTAGCCAAACAGGGTCGGGTCCTGGCTTGCCCACAAGAGCGCATAGTCGGGCAGATTGGCCGGCTCAGGCTCCCGTATCGTCTCGCCAAAGCTCAAGAGCGGATCGCCGTAAAGGGGGTGGTCGCGCAGATAGTAGGCCAGGCCGGCTATGTAACCGCCCGCCACATGCTCATTCTGCTCACGGTAGGGGTCGCCCTCTACGCCGGCCAGCAGCAGCGATGCGCCAGGCGGCAGCAAACGGTCTATCGCTTCTGCATCGCGCGGCCCCTTGAGCAGGTACACCCGGTCGCCGGCGAAGCTCTCTAAAAGCTGCAAGTCGTCCAGCACATTGCCTTCCCGATGGCTGGTGCGCCACTCAAAATCGGCGCGTTGCGGCCCGCTCAGGTTGTCCAGGTGAACCACCACGTACTTAACCCCCAGCGCCCACAATGCCCCCAGGCTGCGCGGGCACGGGAAGCACTTCTCCGTGTCGCTGACCAGCGCGGAATAGGCGAACGGTCTGATCGTAGTGCTGCCGTTTATGGTGTCGTCCCAGTGATAAACGCTGTAGTACTGGTACAAGTTCGCCATCTCCACGCTAGGGTCGCCGCGCTTGATGTTGGTCATCGGGTACTCAAGTATAACTGCATGCGGCTGCCGTCCAAGCCACATGTAGACTTCAGGCACGGCTGCCCGTGTGCCCACAGGTTCCATTCGGACCGGCGCGCTCCAGCTTTCAGCCATAGGCAACAACGCCAGCAAGATAGCCGACGCAGGCACAACCAGCCGCGCCGCCTGTGTACGCGCCAGGTAGCGCAGTACGAAAAGCGCGCCGGTCCCCGCCAACACACTGAGCGCCAGCGACGTGAGGATGTCAATACGCGCCGTCACTCGCATGCTCTGGAAGCCCGGAACCCACTCGTGCAACAGCAAGTACGGCAGGGGAAGCACACGCTGTATGGCCTCCGGGTCGTAGTTCGACGCGGCATAGGTGATTTGCAGGCTTGGCCCCAGCGATAAGAAAGCCGACAGTAGGGCGAGGATGCCGTAGAAGCCCGCGTGCAGCCGCAACGAACCTTTCCGAGGGTCGTCAACAGGCGCGAACGGGGGCTGTGAGGCTGGGGCCGGGTGAGCACGCGCTCTCCCCAGCCTCCAGGCAAAGAACACGCCCAGTATCGAGAGGACAAGCACGGTGAACCCTGGGAAAGCAGCGCGCTCTATCGCCCAGGGGCCGGGATCGGCGAACGGGGCCAGCAGCGATTGCAAGGCTGGATTGCCCCTGAACACGGCCAGGAAGCTGCTCAGGGTGTTGGAGAAACGCTCGGCCTCGAACAAGCTGCGCCGGAAATCGAACTGCCCCTGGTCGCGTATGTATGGCACAGCCACCGGCAGTATGACCAGCAACGAGGCCCCCAGCCCGGCGGCCATCCGGCCCAGGAAGGCTGCGGAGAAAACACGCCGCTGTGCCAATCCGTAGTAAAGGACGAACAGCCCAAGCAGCATCGCCGTGTAGAATGCCAGGTAGTGCCCCGACAGCGCCTGCACCGCGAACAAGCCGCCCAGGGCCGCCGCCCAGGGCCAACGCCGCGTCCACAGGAGTTTGTAGGCCGCCAACAGCGCCAAGGGCATCCACTGCGTGCTGTCGAGGGTGATATGAGGTAGGTGGTTCAGCCTGTAGAAGCAGAAGGCAAAGGCCGCGCCCGACACAAGCCCCGCATACCCGCTGCCCGTAAGCTCGCGCACCAGCAGCCACGCGCCGTAACCCGAAAGCACAAAGCTCAGGAATAGAACCAGGTTATGGCTGAACACCGGATTGCCCGTCAGCCAGTAGAAGGGAGCCGCCATAATTGCTTCCGCAAACGACAGTTCGTCAAAGGTGAGCGTGCCCCTGAAGGGATACATGATATTGCTGTCGAACAGCCCCGTCGGGTTGGTGACGAGGGCGTGCGCCTGCCACGCCATCGCCCAAACGCTGTATAGAGGATCGCCCTTATCTATAACAAAGCCGCCCATCTGAGGGAACAAGGGCCAGGTCGCAAGCACCGTCAAAAGGAAAAAGACCCCAAGCACGGCTGCGTGTCGCTGCCAAGACGACGATATGCGCGAAGCCACAAAGACGCGAAGATACGAAGATGAGGAGGTTTTTATGGTTTGTCCCCTTGCAGGCATGCACCCTGCAATACTCCCTGGCGGCATGAGTGGACACTAGGGGGAACCCTTCTAAAACCTCTGCGCCTCGGCGGTGAATTGTTGCCTTGCTCAAAAGCTGAAAGGTCTTCGCGTCTTTGTATCTTCGCGTCTTCGTGTTTCATCTCGTCAGAAACCCTACAAACCGCCACTTCTTCGTGTTTAGCGTCCATTGCGTATGGCGTTTAGCGTCCTCAGCAGTGTGTTTGCCCCTCGGTCCCAATTGTAACGTTCCCGAACCGATCGGGCGCCGTTCTGCCCCATTTTCGACGCCTCTGCCGGGTTCGACAGCAGCCCGGCGATTGCCTCGCCCAACGCCTCAGGGGTAGCAGGCACGAGATAGCCGCTTGCGCCCTCCTGCACCGTATCGAGCGGCCCACCTTCCGCCACCGACACCACCGGCAGCCCCAGCCGCAGCGCCTCTATTACCGACAGGCCGAAGCTTTCCTCCCGACCTGTATGCACATACACGTCGCCCAGCGCATAGTGAGCCGGCAACTCAGCCTCCGGGACGGCTCCTGCAAAAACGGCATCTGCGCCCAGGCCAAGCTCCTGCGATAGACGCTCCAATTCCGCCTGCTCCGGTCCCCCGCCCACAACCAGGGCCGTCGCCGAGGGCACTCTCTCTTTGGCGCGGCTCACTGCCCGCAGAAAGAGGGCGATGCGCTTGCGCGGGTGCAGGTGGTTCACCGTCACCGCCACCGGCTTGCCCTCCAGATTGTACCGCCGGCGCAACCTCTCCACCAGGGCGGGCGATGGCTGCTTGAAGTCCACTCCATGCTCTATAATCACCGCCCTCCTGCCGTAAGCCTCTAATATACGGCGCGAGCCGAATGGACTGTTGGAAAGCACCCGGTGGGCGCTGCCGACCATCATGCGGTCCAGCCGGGCGTAAGCGCGGAAAACAGGCTTGAGCAACGCCCCCGCCGGGCCGAGCCGCCCCACGATGTCCGCCGTGTCGCTGTAGATAAAACGCGGCGGCTCGAAGCAGAAGTAGAGCACCGGCACCCTCCGACCCATGAGGGGTAGCAGCACACGCCGCGTGAACCACATGGCGGGCACACTCGGCGGCCCGAAGAACACTACTCCACGCAGGCCCTTGAAGGGAATACGCAGCGCCAACGCCGGACCCAGGGCGTATTCGAGGGCCGCGTCCAGGTAGTGGTTGCCGGTCAAGCGCAATGGCACGCCGGTCTCCACCAGGCGCACCCCCTTCCCCAGGGCCGGCAGGCATTCCGGCGCAAAATGGTGGGTGAGCAGCACTACCCCTGCGCGCCCCTCAAGCCGGCGCGCCGTGTAGTCGGCCAGCTTGAGGATGAGCCGTTCGGCCCCCGTCAGCTTCTTGAGTTGCGGATAGAAGAATACCAGCGCCAAGCGGCCTACTTTCCGGGGAGTTCGGCTTCTTCTTCAAGCATGATAGGTATGCCGTCGCGCACAGGGTAACGCCGGCCGCACTCCGTACACACCAGGCGGTCCCCCTCCAGCTTCACCTTCGATTTGTCCACCGGGCACACCAGGATGTCCAGCAACTCAGCCGCCACCACAGGTTCTTGTTTCGCCATGTGTCTACCTCCGTTATGCAAGCACACAGACTTGCACGACACCGCCCTACTAGGGACGGGGTACATATATGTTCTCGACGTTTCTCTGGTCCAGTTTGTAATTATCCCTTAATACGCGCAAAATGTCAGGCGAAACGTCCCCGGCGCCGGAGTCCTCTTGCGCGATGTCTATCCGCAGTATTACCTGAGAGAACGTCTTACGCTTAAACGCTTCCAGCAACTCACTCTCGTCCCAGCGCCCGTAGCGGGTGGCGTGCGTTTGCGTGTAGGGGTCGGTGGTCCAC
>JBBSIX010000132.1:0-8863 GCA_038231875.1 Chloroflexia bacterium
ATGGAGAGAACCACCACCTCAAGCTGTCTATGGGCTTTGGCGTTCACCCAGTTGTGCGCGGAGATGACAGAAAGGGCGTCTATTTCATTATGCCCTTGCGCGGGAGAAGGGATATGTAGGGCCTCATCTCGGCATGGTAAAATGTAAGGGTAGGGCAGGAGATGTCATTACGCAGATGGGGTTCCATCCCCAGGAAAGAGAGGGTGCTATGGCGATACAGATAACACAAAAGGAAAAGAAGCAAATAGCCACAACCGGCAGACGGCTGTTCACTGCTAAGGAGTACCAGCGGATGGCTGAAGTGGGTATCCTGAAGCACGATGAGCGAGTGGAACTTATTGATGGAGATATATTCAAGATGAGCCCTATCAGTATTCGCCACGTTGCATGCGTTGACCGTTTGACTATGTTCCTCGCGGTGAAGGCGCAGGGTACAGCCATTGTGCGGGTGCAAAGTTCCGTTGTGCTTGGCCTTCGCAGCCAACCGGAACCCGATCTCACTCTCCTCAAGTTCCGCCCCGACTACTACAGCAAAGACGGTGCAACAGCCGAGGACGTGCTGTTGATCATAGAAGTGTCCGACACCACCCTCTCCTACGACCGAGAGAAGAAGCTGCCCTTGTACGCACGCACAGGCATACCCGCAGTGTGGATAGTGAACCTCAACGCCAACCTGATCGAGGTATACTCCGAACCTGCCGACGGCGTTTACGGCAGCACGGCACAGTTCGGGCGTGGGCAGAGCATACAGGTGCCGGGTCTCGAAGGCGCTGTGGTCAAAGTAGAGGACGTGCTCGGCTAACCCGCTTCGCTGCTGCGCGAGAGCACCCTTCCCACCCTTTATGCACATTTGTGATGCCCCGCTGCATCCACTATAATTAAGCAGGGGCACACCAAAGAATGATACTAAGCACAACTATACTGGCGGTGCGCCGCGGCAACGCCGTGGCGATGGCGGGCGACGGGCAGGTTACTGTGGGCGATGTGATTATGAAGCACTCGGCTCGCAAAATCCGCAAGTTGCACCACGACCGCGTGCTGGCCGGCTTTGCGGGGGCCGTCGCCGACGCTCTTACCCTCTTCGACAAGTTCGAGGCGCAACTGGACCGCAATAAGGGCAACCTTCGCAAGTCCGCCGTCGAACTGGCGAAAGAGTGGCGTACCGACCGCTACCTGCGCCGCCTGGAGGCCCAACTTATCGTGGCTGACCCCACCCAACTGCTCATCGTGTCGGGCGAAGGCGAGGTAATCGAGCCGGACGACGGCGCGGTGGCTATCGGTTCGGGCGGCTCCTACGCCCTCGCCGCCGCCCGCGCCCTGCTTGCCCATACCGACCTGCCCGCCGAGCAGGTGGCTCAGGCTGCCCTGGCGATAGCAGGCGACCTGGACATCTACACAAACAACAATATAGTCGTCTTCTCACTGCAAGAAGAAACCGCGACTTCCAACTTGTAGGGCTAGTTTTCAGGCTGTCCTACTCTAGAGAGGTACCAAATGCAAGACCTCACACCCCGTCAGATAGTGGTGGAGCTTGACAAGTTTATAGTTGGGCAGGACGCCGCCAAGCGCGCGGTGGCCGTTGCGCTGCGCAATCGCGTGCGCCGCCGGCAAATAGCCGAGACGATGCGCGATGAAGTCACACCCAAGAACCTGATGCTCATCGGGCCTACCGGGGTCGGCAAAACCGAGATCGCCCGCCGTGTGGCCAAGTTGATTGATGCGCCTTTCCTCAAAGTAGAGGCCACCAAGTTCACAGAAGTGGGTTACGTGGGGCGCGATGTCGAGTCGATAGCGCGCGACCTTGCCGAAGTAGCCTTCAACCTGGAGCACGACCAGCGTATCGCGGCGGTCCGCGAGCAGGCCGAATCGTTGGCTACCGAGCGCATTATCAACTACCTGCTCGAACAGCGTGCCGACCTGCACACCAAGAAGCCTCGCAAGTCGCGCACTCGCATGCAGGCCCAGGCGCAGGGCGGGAGCGCGGAGTTGGCGTTGGCTTTGGACACGGCAGCCTCCCCCGCCCTGGCCTCTCTTACAACCACAACCACCGTTGATACCGACGTGCGCCCTGCTGCGTCTCCTGTCTCGGAGCTGACCGAGCGCGCGCTCAAGCTACAGAGGCGTAAGCTGGCCCGTTTGCTGGCCGAGCACAAGCTGGACGAGGAGCAGATCGAGATAGACCTGAGCGAATTGTCTATGGAACCCGACGACCTGAGTGGGGTGCTTGAGTTCGCCCCCGGCATGTCGCCGGAGGAGATGACCGAATCGTTTGCCGACTTTCTGGACGGGTACCGCACCATGCAGACGGGCATCAACAACCTGGGGCGCAGGCGGATGCGGCGGGTGTCGGTGGTCGAGGCCCGGCGGCTGCTGGTAGATGAAGAAGCCCACAAGATGCTGGACATGGACGCCATAGTGGAGTCGGCGATGCGCCGCGCTGAAGAATCGGGCGTGGTGTTCCTCGATGAGCTGGATAAAATAACCGGCTCGGCTATGGATACCGGCCCCGACGTTTCGGGCGAGGGGGTACAGCGCGACCTGCTGCCTATCGTCGAGGGTTCGACGGTACACACGCGCTACGGCCCCCTAAAGACCGACCATGTGCTGTTCATCGCAGCGGGGGCGTTCCACAACTCCAAGCCCTCCGACCTTATCCCCGAACTGCAAGGCCGCTTCCCCCTGCGCGTGGAGTTGGAGAGCCTGGGCGAAAAGGAGTTGCAGGCGATCCTGACCGAGCCTGAGAACGCCCTCACCCGACAGTACACCGCTCTAATGCAAACGGAGGGCGTAGAATTACAGTTCAGCGAGAGCGGCACGGCGCGCATCGCACAGCTGGCCGCCGACCTAAACGAGCGGGTAGAGGACATCGGGGCACGCCGCTTGCATACCATCATGGAACAGGTGCTGGAGGAACTTTCTTTCCGCGCCGACGAAGAAAGCGGCAACACCATAGTCGTGGACGCCGCCTATGTTGACAGTCAAGTAAAAGAGATAGCTGGGAGCGACGACCTGAGCAGGTTCATCCTGTAAAGCCGAAGGCAGCACAGAAACGCCCTTACAGTTCTCTTGCTCCAGGCACGGAGGAGACCAAAATGGGATTCGACCAATACCACGAGCCGCCGAACGAGCTTTCCGAGGAAACGCGCACTTTCGCCCGCATGATCCTTTCGCTTATCGAAGAAGCCGAAGCCATAGATTGGTACGAGCAGAGAATGTCGGTTGAGAAAGATGGAGAAGCCCGTGCTATTATGCAAGACTCGCAGGAGGAGGAGTTCAAGCATTTCGGCATGGACCTCGAATTCTTGCTGCGCCGCAAACCAAAATGGCGGGCCGCTCTGCAAAGCATCCTTTTCAAGCAAGGAGATATAGTGAAGCTGGGCAAAAAGGGAGAGAAAGCGGAAGAAAATGTCTAAATAGCGTCCCAACCCGCCAACTTTGGCTAAAGCCTTGACAAAGCCTGAACCCTACCTTATCATGAGGTGAGGGTAATAACTGGAAGCGTATGCAAAGTTGGACACACAAAGGGACGCTGCGGTCTACAATATAAAAGCAGTGACAAAGCTCACGGGCATACCCGCCGATACTCTGCGCCGTTGGGAGAGCCGCTATCAGGTGATTGTGCCCCAGCGTTCGGAGAGCGGCTACCGCCTCTATTCGCAGCGCGACGTAGATACTATACTGTGGCTCAAGGCCAGGCTGGACGAGGGGCTGTCCATCAGCCGAGCCTGCGAACTGTTGACGCACAGTGGTGGTATCGGCCAGGCGGCCCCACCTGCCTCCCTCACGCCGATGGGTTCGGCTGCTCCTCAGTCCTCCGTGCAATCGCTTCAGCTTCCCGAACTCCGGCAACCCGGCAGCGCCGTTGTGCGCTCCTTTGAAAAGCTGCAAGCCGAACTGTTCAACGCTTTCATAGAAGTGAACGAGGCAAGGGCCAGAGAAATTGTAGGCGAGGCCCTCAACCTGTACAGCGTGGAAGACTTGTGCATGCAGGTGCTACAGCCTGTATTGGTGCAGATCGGCGAGGCCTGGCTGTCGGGCGAAGCTACGGTGGCGGTTGAGCACTTTGCATCCTCTTTCGTGCGCGCTCGCCTGGAAAACCTGTTCCATACCAGCCCGTACAACCCGAACGGCCCTTTAGTGCTGGTAGGCTGCGCCCCTGAGGAGCTACACGAACTGGGGGCGATGTTCCTGGCTATCTTCCTGCGACGCTCCGGCTACCGGGTGGTCTATCTGGGCCAGAATGTGCCGCTCGACAGCCTGATGGGTATGGTGCATGCCATGAAGCCGGACGCGCTGTGTATATCTTCCACCCGCGCAGAAACAGCCGCCGCCCTGTACAGCCTGCGCGATCTGCTCGACCAAATGCAGCAGCGCGAAGGCTACGCACCCTTGCTGGCCTACGGGGGGCGCGTGTTCAACCGCTTCCCCCACATCACGCAGCACCTGGGCGGGATTTACCTGGGCGAGGACGCCCGGTTGGCGGTGCATAAGATAACCGAGAAGCTGCGCGGCCAGGCGCAGGGATAGGACAACAATGGCAAACTCCACCATAATCTACGCTTGCACCCAAGACGGACTGGGCGTTCTGAACAAGCCCGGCACGCTACCCCAATGGCTGCCTGCTCGCGTTGCGCTGGAGGGGCAGGAAGTAGTCTCGGCCTGGGGCGAACCGGGTCCGCCCATCAGGGTCATGGTAGTAACGAGAGATGGGGAGCTGCTGTTGAGTGAAAACGGCGGGCGAACCTGGTCGCCTGTGCCGATGATGCACTCTTGCTCGGCAGTTTTCGAGATGGGCGATCCGCCACGCCCCTTTGTGGTGTTGCAAAACGGCTCGCTTGTGACCACCGACGACGGCGGTTCCACCTGGACGGCTTTCTCAGGGGAGCCGGACGACGCCAAACCGCTCGCCGGGGCGCGGGTTGTTACCAATGGGAGCCACATCTATTTGCTTGCCGAGAGACAGGGCGAGACCTGGTTGCTACACGGGAAGATCGAAGCAAGCAACAACGTAGCCTGGGATGTCTTGCCCATCCGGGGCGTGCGGGCCGTAGCCTACGACGCAGAAACAAACCATCTTTACGTTTCCTCGGCTGACGGGGTACACAGCAGCGCCGATGGGGGTGATACGTGGGTGCTCATGCCCGGCTCTCCACAAAGCGGTGAGGCTATCCTGGCGATACCCGGCACCAGGGGAGGCGCACCGGCCATCCTGGTGGGCGCAGCAGCCGGCCTCTTTCTCAGCAGCGAGGGCGGCCCCTGGCAGATGCAGGCGCTCCCTCAGTCTCAGGCGGGAGCCGTGCCGGCCATGGCCGGCGACCCTCAGCGCCGCGATCGCCTGTACGCCGCCACCGCAGGCGGCTATATCTTCGAGAGCGGCAACCGAGGCCGGAGTTGGCAGCCGGTCAATGCCGGTCCACTCGCGCCGGTGAGCTACCTCTACATTATGAAAATCTAGGCGCGCTGTGCGGCTAAACGGCTAAATGCCTGCCGCGTAGCCGTCGGCCCGCTTATCGCTGCCCGCCGCGTATGCCCCCGAAGGCAACCGCCAGATGATCTGCCCGCGCCCGAAGCTCCCACCCGGCTCCTCTACTCTCACGTCGTGCCCCATCGCACGCAAACCAGCCACTATTCCAGGGTCGGCATCGCTCTCTATCTCCACCGTGCGGCCCTCCGTCCACTGCCAACGCGGTGCATCGAGGCCGGCCTGCGGGTTCATAGCGTAGTCAACCAGATTGACTGCCATCTGCATGTGCCCCTGGGGCTGCATAAAGCCGCCCATCACACCGTAGGGGCCAACCGCCCTGCCCCCTCGCGTAAGGAAGCCGGGGATGATGGTGTGGTAGGGACGCTTGCCCGGCTGCACGAAGTTGGGGTGCCCCTGCTCCATGCTGAAGCCGTGCCCCCGGTTCTGCAAGGCCACGCCCGTGCCCGGCACTACTATCCCCGACCCGAAGCCCATGTAGTTGGATTGTATAAAGCTGATCATCATGCCGTCGCCGTCGGCGGCACACAGGTAGACCGTGCCCCCGGCATAGGGGTCGCCCGGCTCAGGATCGAGGGCCTGGCTGCCGATAAGCCGGCTCCTCTGCGCCGCGTACTCTTTACTGAGCAGCCGCGCCACCGGCACCTCGGCCATATCGGGGTCGGCCACATAGCGGTAGGCGTCGGCGAAAGCCAGCTTGAGAGCCTCGATTTGCAGGTGGAACGACTCTGCGCTGTCTCGCTTCAGCGCGGCAAGATCGAACCCCTCAAGGATATTCAGCGCGAGCAAGGCGGTTATGCCCTGGCCGTTGGGCGGTATCTCCCACGCCTCGTAACCCCGGTAGGAGGTCGAGATCGGCTCCACCCAGGCGCTTGTGTGCGCGGCAAGATCGGCCTCGGTAATCAAGCCGCCGGTCTCGCGCGCAAAAGCGGCTATCTGCCCGGCTACCTGGCCGCTATAAAAATCGTCGGCATGAGAGTTGGCGATGCGCTTGAGCGTAGAGGCATGGCCCGGACCTGCCCAAATCTCGCCCGCCTGTGGTACGCGCCCGCCTGGGGCAAACGCCTCACTCCAACCCCGAAACTCCGGGCCGGTAGACCCCGCGTAAGCCTTTGCAGCCTGGCTCCAGTAGTGGGCCACGATGGGCGAGAGTGGGAAGCCACGCTCGGCGTAGTAGATGGCAGGCTCAAACAGGTCGGCGAAATCAAGGCGGCCAAAGCGGGCGTGCAGGTCGCGCCAGGCGGCGGGCGCCCCAGGAACCGTCACGGGCAGCCACCCCCGCGTGGGCATCGCCTCATGCCCGGCTGCCTTTATAGCCTCCAGCGAAAGCGCCCCCGGCGCCCGCCCCGACCCGTTGAGGCCGTGCAGCCGCTCGCCGTCCCACACCAGGGCAAAAGCGTCGCTGCCGATGCCGTTGGAGGTCGGCTCGACCACCGTCAGGGCAATAGCAGTCGCCAGGGCAGCGTCAACAGCGTTGCCCCCGCGCTGCAACATCGAAATGCCGGCCTGCACCGCCAGAGGTTGGCTGGAAGCCACCACCCCCTCGCAGGCCACCGTCACGCTACGGCTGGAAGGGTAAGGGTTACAGAACAAGTCCAGATTGTTATCCATAGGAGCACCCTCAATCTATAGTTGTAAAGATTATAAACGAGAGCGGTGTTGGATGCGAACTTAACACTGGGTGTAAGTTGTAAGACGTGGGGTTGAGGGAATCGGCATCTCGTTCGTATTGTTTACCCGCGTGGTTTATAATTGCCGGGCGAACTGCTTACAAAATGTAGGTCGAACCCAATAAACAGGAGCAACCACCTCGATGACCTCAATAAACACCTCCTCACCCATCTACACTCGCCCATCAGAGCTACTGCAAAACCTCATCCGCTTCGACACCACCAACCCGCCCGGCAACGAGCGCGAATGTGTGCTCTACGTAAGCAGCCTGCTGAGGGAGGCCGGGATCAGCGCCGAACTGGTGGGGCGCGACGAGAGGCGGCCCAACCTGGTCGCCCGTATACCCGGCAAGGGAGACGCCCCGGCCTTTCTGATGCAGGGACACGTAGATGTAGTGACCACCAGCAAGCAAGATTGGCAACGCCCGCCGTTTAGCGGCGAACAGGCCGACGGCTTTATCTGGGGGCGGGGCGCGCTCGATATGAAAGCGGGCGTGGCGATGATGGTGGCGGCTTTTCTGCGCGCCCACGCCGAGGGGTTGGAATTGCCCGGCGACCTGGTGCTGGCTGTGGTCAGTGATGAGGAGGCGGGCGGCGACTACGGCGCGAAGTACCTTGTAGAGCATCACCCCCAACTGTTCAAGGGCGTGCGCTATGCCATCGGCGAGTTCGGCGGCTTCCCTGTCTACGTGGCGGGCAAGAAATTCTACCCAATACAGGTGGCCGAGAAGCAACTGTGCCAACTGCGGGTAGCGCTGCACGGGCCGGGCGGGCACGGCTCGGCTCCGATGCACGGCGGGGCCATGGCCAAGCTGGGCCGCATGCTCGTCACCCTGGATCACAATCGCCTGCCGGTTCACATCACTCCTCCCGTGCAAAGCATGATAGAGGCGATGGCGGCGCACCTGCCTGCCCCAATGGACTCGCTGGTCGTTGGGCTGCTCGACCCCGATATAGCCGATGCGGTGCTTGACCAGATGGGCAGGCAGGGCACGCTGTTCGACTCGATACTGCACAACACGGTCAACGCTACGATAGTGCGTGGCGGCGAAAAGATAAACGTCATACCCAGCGAGATCGAGGTCGAGATGGACGGCCGGCTGCTGCCCGGCTATACACCGGCGCACATGCTGGATGAACTGCACACGCTCCTGGGCCGCGACCTGGAGATAGAGGTGGTGCGCTACGACGAGTACCCACTCCAGCCCGACATGGGGCTGTACGCAACGGCGGCGAGCGTACTGAGGGAGTTGGACCCCGAAGCGATACCTGTACCCTATCTGTTGTCCGGCGTGACCGATGGCCGCCACTTCGCTCAGTTAGGCATTCAGACCTACGGCTTCAACCCTATGGACCTGCCCGAAGGCTTCAACTTTGCCGAGACGATCCACGCCGCCGACGAGCGCATCCCCGTCGGAGCCGCCGAGTTCGGTGCGGAGGCGGTGTACAGGCTGCTGGGGCGGCTCGGAACCGCTTTGTAGCCCCTTGCCCGGCCCTTGCTGCTTGCAGCACCTCTCAAGGCAATAGGCGGTCTGGATTGGCAGGACTCCTCTGCATGCTGATAACGATATAACCGGGGTACAAGCATTCGCTGTAGGTAGGTTCTCCAGGTTTGGCTAAGTAACCAAACAATATAACATTTATACTGTACAGGCTCCTAGCAGCCGTCCACGCGGGTCCCACCGGTTGTACTTGAATATCACTGACAAAG
>JBBSIX010000133.1:0-8811 GCA_038231875.1 Chloroflexia bacterium
CTCGATGGAGAGGGTCAGCCGGTCCACAGCCAGGCGGTTGCCGAAAGCGCGGGTCAGTTGGTCTGCTTCGATTGCGTTCATTGGCCTCTTCAAGGGGTGCGTGTGCCCCCTCTAATATTATAACAAGAGACGAAACCGCAAAGACGCAAAGGGCATATGACGTCCTTGCGTTCAGCTTACCGCAGCACAAGCCCTATCCCCACCAGCGTGACCAGCGCGCCCACCAGGGAGTTGGTGCTGGGAACCTGGGCCAAGAACAGCCACGATAGGATGATGCCGCCCGTGACCTCCTGTGAGGCTATGATATTGGCATAGGTGGCATGGACGCGGCGCAGGGCTGCGTTGTACAGGGTGTGGCCGAGCGCCAGGGGGCCGAGGCCCAGGGCCACGATTGAGCCGATTTGCGCCCATCCCCAGGCTTGAGCGGGCGTTTTGCTTATCGAGACGAGCGCCAGAGGCAGGAGCCACAGCGCCGCCGCGCCGTACACGCTGGAGGCGTACACAAACAGCGGGTAGCGCGCCCGCTCGTACCGCCCGGCCACCGAGTAGAAGCCGAAGGTGATGGCCGAAAAGAGCGCCAGCAGGTCGCCAAAGGCCATATCGGGGGTCATCCTCGGCTCAAGGCCCGCCAAAATCGCTACCCCCAACACCGTTATGCCCACGCCCACCCATTGCCTGCCCCGAATACTTTCTTTGAGGAAAATCGCAGACAGTAGGGTGACGAACACAGGCGCGGTATAGACGATAGAGAGCGAGTGGGCGGCGGTGGTGAAGCTAAGAGAGGCGATGTAAAAGAAAAAGTGGAGGGCGGCGATCAGGCCGTAGGCGAGGAAGCGCAGGGAGGAATTGAGCCGGGTGCGGGTGGGCAGTTCGGCCGGCGGCGCACCGGCAGCGACTCGGCGGCGGGTGGTTAGGGAGAGCAAGCCGATTGCCCCCGCCGCGATCATCATGCGGCCCCACGTCTTGAGGATCGGGTCGAGCGGGTCGGCCCACAGGATGAAAACCGGGCTGGTAGAAAAAAAGCCTACTGCTATCGCCACGTAGAGCAGCCCGCGCCGCTCCTCAGCGCTCAACGCCGGCCTGGGACGACCCGCGCTGCGCCTGCCCCGGAGATGCGGAGGCCCGCAGCAGAGGAGGCATGGAGCTTGACCAAAGCCTGTAGTGGACGCTGCCACCGGGCGGGAAAGAGGCCATCGTTTGGCGGTAGCCGTCCGAGAGGGCCGACAACCTAAGCGGGCGCGCCATGTGGGGTTCCCAAACAGGGGGGTCTACATGGCGCTGCTTCATGTGGGTCTTGAAGCTGGGGCCGTCATCTTCCACCGCATAAAAGTTGATGCCGGGGCGTAGCAAAGATAAGTACGCCTGCACTTCCGGGTCAGCCGAAGAGCGCAGCTTCCGCATGGCGGCATCGTCAGTAGAAAATAGGTCTGCGTCGCTGAACGCCTCGATGCTGTATGCCCGCCGGATTGCCCCAGCCAACGCCCAGTACGCCCCTGCCTCCAGCGGACCTGTCCACAGCAGGTCGTTTGCCTTGCGAAATAGGAGGGCGAACCACAAGGCGGCCTCGGTATCGTCCACAACAGGGCCGGCAGGTGTGGGCACAAGGTGGGACAAGAACTGCCGAGCCTCGTCTGCCGTGATGTGGCCGGTGGCGTGCATATCGCGCAGCGCATAGTCGAGGCGGTCGGCGCACAGGTCGGGCAAAGGTTGCTCAAGCAAGGGATAGCTGTCCGGCTCCAAAGCAGCCTTGAGCGGTACACCGTGCCTCTCCAGGATGGATGGGACTTGTGAGGCCATTATAACGCTGTGCTGAAACCGCTCGTGAAAATTGTGCTCGTCGTTGGGGAAAACGATGTCGGCGGTATGCGAGAAGGCGGTGTGGGGCACATCGTGGAGCAGGCCGGCCACCCTTTCTTCATGCCCGGCTCCCATCGAGGCAAGCACGTACAGCACCCCCAGGCTGTGCTCGAAGCGGGTTGTCGGCCTTGCGCTCGGCAGCATGTAGAAGCCGGCCCCCGCCTGATGTATGCCCCGCAGCCGCTGCACCGGCGCCGACTGCACCAACTCCCGCAGCACCGGCTCCCGAATAGGTATATCGCCCCACAAGACGTCTCTGTACACACTGGACATAGAGCAATTATACCCGAACCTCGGCGGTGCATAACATTCAAGAAATCTTTGTGCCGTCCCTGCTTCTTGGTTCTTGCTTCGCAATTCAGGCCAATTCATTCCGCTCACGACAAGGGACGAAAACACAAAGACGCAAAGACGCAAAGGACGGCACAAAGATTCTTGTTGTTCAGAGGTCGGTCAAGAACGGTCGCAAGAGTGCCCGGCATGGGGAAGACGCAGTTGGTATGTGAGGAAACCTTTAAGAATCTTTGCGTCGTCCTTTGCGTCTTTGCGTCTTTGTGTTTTCGTCTCTTGTCGGGTATGGTGTCTTTGCTTTTTCGGCTTACCCTGTGATAACCCGGAATAGCCTGTCCCGCGCCTCACTCTCCAAGCGGGCGCAGCTTCGGCAGGCCCACCCTGCGCGGGTAGCCCGGCGGCGTCGGGGACAGTTTGCGAACCACCACTACTGTGCGCTTTTCTTCCTCGCCCGGCAGCAGGAACGAGTGTTGTTCAGCTACCGTGCCGCCCAGCACGGGAGCGGCTCGCTCTGCTTGTGCAAGCTCTTGGGATATGTCACCCTTCTTCGGGGCCAGCAGCCTCCCGCCCACTCTCACCAGGGGCAGGCAGTACTCACACAGCACCGGCAGGGCTGCTACCGCGCGGGCCAGGGCAAGGTCGTACTGCTCGCGCTGTGCCTTGTCCCGGCCAAGTTCTTCGGCGCGGGCAGTAGCTACTTTTACTCCGCGCAGGCCCAGTGCATCGGTTAGCTCCCGGAGGAAAATGGTCTTCTTGCCTACCGAGTCGCTTAGGGTAAGAGCGATCTGGGGCCAAAGGATTTTGAGAGGCACCCCGGGGAAGCCCGCCCCTGTGCCTACATCTACTACCTTGTAGCCCGACGGAGGCGCCGCGCCGTCGGCGATCCCCTGTAGCTCGGCGCGCAACGTCGCACCCACCGTCAGGCTATCAAGGAAGTGCCGCCTCTGCACCTCCTCGTATTCCGTGATGGAGGTGAGGTTGATGCGGCTGTTCCAGTCCGTCAGCATTTCGTAGTAGAGTTGGAACTGTTCCAGTTGGGAGGCGCTGAGGGTGAAACCCATCTGCTGCGCGCCCTGGGCAAGCAAGGGGAGCACGCTATTCATGCTTCAAGTAGCCGCGTTCGCGCAGGAGGTCTTCGCAAAGCAGCAAGGCGAGGGCGCTTGCGCCGTCCTTGATCTGCCCGCCACGCGCCAGCCGCAGTGCTTCGCCGGCGGGCACAGGGTGAATCTCGATAGCCTCCGTATCTTCCAGGGTCTGCCTCTCCCCCAGCTGCGTACCCGATGCGAAGAACACGTGGAATGCCTGGGCGCTACTTCCATTGTTGGGATAAAACATACCTACGAAATCGAGGCCGGCACAGGTCGCCCCAAGCTCCTCGCATAGTTCTTTACGCGCCACCTCTTCGAGCGATACACCCTCGGCATCGTGCGTGCCGCCTGCCGGTACTTCCAGGCACCACTCGTCAACCGTATACCTGTACTGGCGGATTAGCACGACCTCGCCCTCAGCCGTGACCGGCACAACAATCACGGCAGGTTCGTTGTCAACGTAGGTGAAAGTAATCTCGCCCTCACTGCCGTCCAGGCGCACGCGATCCTGGCGCAACCGGAGCCAACGGGTGGAGAAAGGATAGGTAGTTTCCAGCAGATACCAGCCCGCGCTTGCACCTACCGGCTTGTCGTTGCCCGGAGCACACTCGCCGCTCACACCCGCTCCACCAGTTCGATCCTATTGCCGAACGGGTCGGCCACGTAGAAGCGCCGGACGCCCGGTATCTCCTCGGCATCCGACACGGCAACGCCGACCCTTTCCAGCAGCCGGCGCATTGCGGCTAGGTCGTCAACAAGGAGGGCGGGGTGGGCCTTGCGAGCCGGGCTAAAAGGATCATCCAGGCCAATGTGCAATTCGGCCCCCGCTTCGGCCCCCGCTTCGCTCATGCCCAGGGAGAACCACACCCCGCCGTTAGCCTGTAGCGCCTGGGGCTTCTCTATCTCCCGCAGGCCAAGCAGTTCGCCATAGAAGGCACGCACCCGCTCCTCCACTCCCTCCTCGCGCGGGGCGGCTACCTGCACATGGTCCAGGCCTATGACTGCCGGCATGTCTACCTCGTCTCCACCAGGAAGGGTGTGCCCCTCAGCACATCCAGGTTGGGCGCGCCGATGCCGAACATGGCGATGCGGAGTTGTTCGCGCAACACGCCTCCCAATTCGACTGTGGCCTCGGGCGAGATGGCGGCGGCCTTGAGGAATGGCCGGGCTATGCCCACAAGGTCGGCTCCCAACGCCAACGCTTTAGCAGCGTCTATTCCATTGCGTATGCCGCCGCTCGCGAAAACCCGCTTGCCCGGGGGCACGCCCTCCCCCAGCACCATGAGGAGACTGTCGGCTGTGGGAATGCCCCAGCCGGCAAACGCCTCGGCCACCAGGCGGTCGCGCTCGTCTGCTATGCACAGGCTCTCGACCTGGCTCCAGGAAGTGCCGCCGGCCCCTGCCACGTCAATCGCCCCCACGCCCGCCTCCCACAACAGCCGTGCGGCATGCGCCGATATACCCCAGCCTACCTCTTTGGCTATTACAGGCACAGCCAACCGGCGGCACACCTCGGCTATCTTTTCGCACAGGCCCACAAAGCGGGTGTCGCCCTCAGGCTGCACCGCTTCCTGTACGGCATTGAGGTGCAGAACGAGCGCATCGGCCTCTATCATCTCCACAGCCCGGCGACACTCGTCCACCCCATAGGAGTAGTTTAGCTGCACCGCGCCCAGGTTGGCGAAAAGCAGGATGTCGGGCGCGAACTGCCGCACCCTGTAGGTATCTGCAAGTTGGGGGTTGCCCAGTGCGGCGCGCTGCGAGCCGACGCCCATCGCCAGGCCCAACTCCTGAGCGGCCAGGGCAAGATTGCGGTTGATCTCCCCCGCTCGCGGAGCGCCCCCCGTCATCGAGGAGACGAGCAAGGGCAGCCGCAACTCCCGGTCCCACAACCGGAGCGAGGTGTCAACGTCTGCCAGGTCCATTTCGGGCAGCGCCTGATGGACAAAGCGGTAACGCTCCAGGCCCGAAGTCACCCCCCGGCCCTCCACGTCCTCCTCCAGACAGATGCGTATGTGGTCGGCTTTGCGGTTCTCTATTGTCACAACGCCTTTATTTTACTTCACAACCTCAAGCACGAACAGCAACTCCTGCCCTGGGATAATATAAGCCAGGTGCTCCTCATAAAAATCGAGGTAGCGATTGATGAGGCCCATCATCAGGCGATTGAACGCTGTGGCGGGGCGCATGTCCATACGACCCACCAGTTTGCGAAAGCGCACTGTTGTGTAGCCATAGCGCAGTTCGGCCCCCCGCTTCGCCCCCCCGCTTCGCTCATGCTCCAGGCACAGGTAGTTGAAACTGCGAGAGGAGAAGGCATGCAGGTGAGTTGGGTCGGTGTTGAAGTTGAGGCTGCTGAAGTGGGGCACACGTATCCACACCCTTGCATGCGGCCTGCACACGCGATGCAACTCCTCCATGACGTGAATTACATCCAGCAGGTGCTCGATCACATGCTCGCACACAACGGTGTCGAACTCATTGTCGGGGAAGGGATAGGGGAAGCGGTTCAAGTCCCACACCACGTCCGGCCTCAGGCGCGGGTTGATGTCGAGGGTGACGGCGCCCTGTATCTTGCGCCGCCCCGAACCTATATGGAGAATGCGTTGGGTTTGCATAACGCGGTTGAGCGCGAGCGCATGCCGCTAGCCCCTGACCCCTAATTCGGTATGCGCCGGCTTTTGGCTGACGCGAAGCAGGTCGGGGAACTGACGCTGCACTTCGCGCACTATACCCTCGGCGCTCAGGTTGAAGCGGTCGCGCCAGAGGGGTTGCGGGCCGTGCTCCACGAATTCATCCGGCAGGCCGATTATTCGGATTTTCGGCTCCTTGAGGCTGGGACGCTGGTGATAGAACTCAAGCACGGCATCGCCGAAACCGCCGGGGATAGCCCCTTCCTCTACGGTCAGCACACGACCAAACTTGCTGATCACATCGGCGAGTAGCTCCTCGTCGAGAGGCTTGGCGAAGCGAGCATTGACGACTGTGGCCTCTATGCCGTCCTGGGCCAGTAGTTCGGCGGCGGCCAGGGCTGCGTGTACCGGATTGCCGTAGGCCAGGATAGCCAGGTCGCGCCCCTCGCGCAACACCTCGGCCTTGCCGATGGGCAACTCTTTGAACTCCGCGTCCATCGGCACGCCGTAGCCGTTACCGCGCGGGAAGCGGAAGGCTATGGGCCCATTGTGGCGGCAGGCAGTATACACCATGTGCTGCAATTCGTTCTCGTCCTTCGGGGCCATCAGCACAAGGTTGGGGATGGGGCGCAGGTAGGAGATGTCGAACACGCCCTGGTGGGTGCGCCCATCGTCGCCCACTATGCCCGCCCGGTCCATCGCGAACACCACCGGCAGGTTTTGGATGCATACGTCGTGTATCACCTGGTCGTAGGCACGCTGCAAAAAGGTGGAATAGATGGCGCACACCGGCTTGATCCCCTCGGTAGCGAGGCCGGCGGCGAAAGTCACCGCATGTTGCTCGGCGATGCCCACGTCAAAGAGGCGGTTGGGGAAGACCTTGCCGAATTGATTAAGGGAAGTGCCGTCGGGCATGGCGGCAGTGATAGCCACGACGCGCTTGTCCTGTTCGGCCACTTTGATAAGAGCCTGGGCGAACACATCCTGAAACTTGGGCGCGCTCGATTTGGGAGCGCCGGGCTTGCCTGGGGCCGATACTGCGTGCCACTTTACCGCGTCCTCCTCGGCCAGGTCGTGCCCCTTGCCCTTGACCGTGAGCACATGCACAAAGACGGGCCGCTCGCACTGCTTGGCAGCCTCCAACACAGTAAGCAACTCGCCCACATTGTGTCCATCTACGGGGCCGATGTAAACGAAGCCAAGTTCCTCCCAGAGCATCGTAGGAACCACAAACTCTTTTATCGAGTCTTTGAAGTGCTTGCCGAGGTCGAGGATTTTGTCGCCGAACGGCATATGAGAAAGCGCCCGCTCGGCACCCTGCTTGGCGCTGTGGTAGCGTGGGTCGGTGCGTACATTGTAGAGGTACTTGGACATCGCGCCGACGTTGGGCGCGATAGACATCTCGTTGTCGTTGAGGACCACGATGAAGCGGCGGTCGGCGTTGCCGGCGTTGTTGAGGGCTTCGTAAGCCATACCGCCGGTGAGCGCGCCGTCGCCTATCACAGCCACCACGTTGAAATCATCGCCCTTGAGGTCGCGAGCCACCGCCATGCCGTAGGCCGCAGAGATGGAGGTAGAGGCGTGACCCGCGCCGAAGCAGTCGTACTCGCTCTCATCCCGCGCCAGGAAGCCGCTCAAGCCTTCATAGTGGCGGATCGTGCTGAAGCGATCCCGCCGCCCCGTCAGCAGCTTATGCGGATACGCCTGATGCCCCACATCCCACACCAGCTTGTCGTGGGGGGCGCGGAACACCTTGTGCAGAGCCACCGTCAGTTCCACTGTGCCCAGATTAGAGGCATAGTGCCCGCCAATGCGGTTGATGGTGGTAATGATCTCCTGGCGCACCTCCTGGGAGAGTTGCTCCAACTGTTCCAGCGAGAGGGGCTGAAGGTCCGAAGGATCGTTTATGGTGTCTAAGATACGAGACATAAGGTTCCTACAAGTATGTGAGTTGGGATTTGCGGATTTCGGATTTCGGATATTGTTTAGGTATGTGAGAAAAATAACTAATGTACCAGTTTACCCGCATCCGGCATGCCGTGTCAATTAATATACGCCCCGGCATACGCTTGGAGTTTGCAGAGCGCCAAATACGGGGACATGCGCGCCTTGCCCTTGTCGAAAGTACAGGCTCGGCACACAATTATAGAACGCTGAAATGATGGAATAGTTACACGCATACGCACCATGAGGGCGGGCCTTATGCATGGCAGGTTCGAGATCAACTATAGAACCCAGGCCCTGCAAACACAAGCACTCAGGTGCTGCACGAGGTGGGAGGCTGCGCTGCTGAACTGTTGTAGCGCAGCCCTTCCCCATGTCGCATTCTCAGCTTAGAGATAGTCTCGGAACCGCTCGGTGAGGGCAGGCTCGCGCAGTTTCTTGAGGGCCTCGGCCTCGATCTGGCGAACGCGCTCGCGGGTAACACCCAGCATCTCGCCCACCTTCTCAAGCGGGTACTGGTGGCCGTCGCCCAGGCCGAAGCGCATCTGGAGCACTATCTTCTCACGGGGGGTCAGCACCTGCTCCAGCGTAGTTTCAAGCTGGTCCTTCAGCAGTTCGTGGCTGGCCGCCTCTTCCGGCGTGGCCGAATCAACATCGCTGATAAAGTTCTGTAGCTGATTCTCGTCGCTCTCGTCGCCCACCGGCGACTCCAGCGACACAGGCGTCTCGGCGGCGCGCAATATCTCGCGGATACGCTCGCCCGTCATGCCGAGCGCTTCGCCGATCTCCTCGGCGCGTGCAGGGCGGCCCAGGCGCTGAGATAATTCCTGGCTCACCTGCGAAATCTTGCCCATCGCCTCGCCTATGTGGGCCGGCAGGCGTATCGTGCGCGCCTGCTCGGATATGGCCCGCAGGATGCCCTGGCGTATCCACCATGTGGCATAGGTAGAGAACTTATAGCCGCGCGACGGGTCGAACTTGTGAACGGCGCGCAGCAG
>JBBSIX010000134.1:0-8806 GCA_038231875.1 Chloroflexia bacterium
CCTACCAATCGGTGAAGTGGCGGCAACGAGATCAAGAGATAGAAATGGCGAGTTTCGCAGGGATTACACTGCAAGTGGATAGCATGTTGGGTTGATACAGGAAAAGCAACAAGCAGATCACGATAGGGAAAACGTAGATGGACATAGGATTCGTAGGACTGGGACGCATGGGCTACAGCAGGAGTAAGGAAGGCGAGAAAGTCAGCGAACTTAGCCGGCTTTTGTGGAACTCTGCCTTTAGCTTGCTCCTAATGACGTTTGCTGTAGGGTGTGCAACGGCAAGTAGCGCAGAAAGCAACAGTCACGTGCTTTCCGGTCCACAGCTAAAACAAACCAGAGACTGGCGCACACAACCCACTCCCACAATTACAATTACTCCACACGCCTACCATTATTATGGCCCACCACCGCCTCACGCTTCGGTGTCGGTAAGATTAACATATGATAACAAAGTAGATGCCGAGGTAGACGTGTTTAATATGCTCAGCAGCCTGGGAGAAGGCGGTAAGTTGAGCATCAACCGCTTGTCCGGTAAGCCTCTGGTTGTTGGAGAAGTTACGTTCACAGGTGAGCATATCCTGGATTACGTAGACCCGGAGATAGGCGCTATGGTCGCTGGAGCCACAGAGCGTTTCTATAATATGTCAGGTGGCACACTCCTAGCTACTATATGCACTGGAGAGCCTGTGACAGCCACTCTCACGTATAAGAGCGGCAGTACAATAAGCATAGACAGTGGAGCGGTAAGTTCAGGCAGCAACTGTTTGGACACAACAGTACCTAAGCCGTAGTTTCACATGTGACAATGAGGCGGCGTGCTGTGGAAAGTGGACGTAAAGCAGATCACGAATAGGAGAAACGCAGATGGAAATAGGATTCATCGGACTGGGACGCATGGGCTACAATATGAGCGAACGGCTGCTCAGGAACGGCCACCGGGTGGTGGCCTATAATCGCTCGCCCGATAAGACGCGGGAGCTTGCCGACGATTATGGGGCCGTTGCTACCTTCTCGCTTGAGGAGCTAGTCTCCAACCTGAAGGAGCGGCCCAGAGCGGTGTGGATCATGGTTCCTGCGGGCGACCCCACTACCCAGCAGATCATGAATCTTATCCCGCTGCTCGATGAGGGCGACATCATCATAGACGGGGGCAACTCCAACTTCCGCGACTCGATAGCGCGCTCCAAGATACTGGCCGAGCACAACATCCACTTCATGGACGTAGGCACGTCGGGCGGCATCTGGGGCCTGGAGAACGGCTATTGCATGATGATGGGCGGGGAGCGCGATATATTCGAGCATATGCGTCCTATCTTCTCCACGCTGGCCCCCAACGAGGACGGTTACGACTATTTCGGCACGCACGGCGCGGGCCACTTCACCAAGATGGTCCATAACGGCATCGAGTACGGCATGATGCAGTCCTATGGCGAGGGGTTCGAGATCATCAAGGCGAGCGACTTCAATGTGGACCTGGCCCGCCTGAGCCGCGTCTGGAACAACGGCGGGGTAGTGCGCTCCTGGCTGCTCGAACTAGCGGAGCTTGCCTTCAAAGAGGAGGGTAACGACCTTGAGAGGATACGCGGCTACGTGGAGGACTCCGGCGAGGGCCGCTGGACGGTGCTTGAGGCGATAGCCGACTCGGTGCCCGCCCCGGTGATTACGCTGTCCCTCATGGCCCGCTTCTACTCGCGCCAACCCGAGTCGTACAGCGCCCAGGTGACAGCCGCGCTTCGCAACCAGTTCGGCGGCCATGCCGTGCGCGTTACCGACGCAATCGAGTCGCAGGTAGCTGCCGAGACGATGAAGTCGGTAGCCCCAAGCACGCCCGCAGTGCCGGCCACTACGGTAGCTGTAAGTTCAGAGGAGGCCGCCAATAAAGTGATGGACAAGTCGGCGGCTGCTGAGAAGGCTGCTGAGAAGAAAAGCCACGACCCAGGTGCGGTGGTAAAAGATGTTCAGGGCACGGCTCAGGACATCTACAAGCAGAAGCTGGATACGCCGGAGATGAAGTAGGCCCTGTGGTAACGCTGCTCAACACCAACTTGATAGAAAACCCCCTACGCGAGGGGCTTCGGTTGCGGCGCACGCCCGACCCTTGCTCCATCACCATCTTCGGGGTAACGGGCGACCTGGCCCATCGCAAGCTGTTGCCTGCCCTGTACAACCTGTCGGTGGAACGTCGCTTGCCGACCAACTTCGCCATCGTAGGCTTCGCGCGCCGCCCCTTGTTGCAGGACGATTTTCGCAGCCAGGTGAAGGATGCGATAGAGCAATTCTCGCGCAATAAGCCGTCGCAGCGGCCCGCCGTATGGGAGTCGTTCGCGCAGGGTCTGTTCTACGTCCAGTCGGACTTTGATAACCCCGAAGGTTACGCAAAATTGGCGCAGGAGCTTGAGAAGGTGGACGACGAGCGCGGCACGCTGGGCAACCGCATCTACTATCTCTCCACCCCGCCCGACTTCTACGCGCACATCGTCGCCAACCTGGGCGCAGCAGGGCTGGCGAACTTCAAGCCGGAACCGGGGGGCAACGGGCGCGCCGGTAGCGCGCCCAATATGGGGCAGCTAAGTACCGGTCAACTCGCCTTGCCCCCGAGCACCGACAACGCCTGGAAGCGGATTGTCATAGAAAAGCCGTTCGGGCACGACTTGGCGAGCGCCCAGCAGTTGAACCGGCAGATCAGCGAGGTGTTCACCGAGGAGCAGATATATCGTATTGACCACTACCTGGGCAAAGAAACGGTGCAGAACATCCTGGTGTTTCGCTTCGCAAACGGCATCTGGGAGCCTCTCTGGAGCCGCCGCTACATAGACAACGTGCAGATCACGGTGGCCGAGAGCCTGGGGGTGGAGGACCGCGCATCTTACTACGACAAGTCGGGAGCGTTGCGCGATATGCTCCAGAACCACATGATGCAACTGCTCACGCTGGTGGCGATGGAACCCCCGGCGGCGTTCGAGGCGCAGGCGGTGCGCGATGAAAAGTCAAAGGTGCTGCGGGCGATCAAGCCGTTCACAGTCAAGGAAGTAGCGAGCAGCGTGGTGCGGGGCCAGTATGGACCGGGAGCTATCTACGGCAAGGCTGTACCGGGCTACCGTGAGGAGGAGGGTATCCCCAACAACTCGGACACCGAGACGTATGTCGCCACGCGCCTCTTTGTGGACAACTGGCGCTGGTCGGGCGTACCATTCTACCTGCGGCACGGCAAGCGCCTGCCCAAGCGCAGCACGGAGATCGCGATACAGTTCAAGCCGGCTCCCCTGGCGCTGTTCCAGCATACCTCGGCTGACGAGCTACAGCCCAACGCCCTTGTGCTGCACATACAACCCGACGAAGGCATCACCATCACATTCGAGTCGAAGACCCCAGGGCCGTCAATACGCCTGCGCTCGGTGGAGATGAACTTTCGCTACGGCTCCTCGTTCGGCATCGAGGTGGTGGACGCCTACGAACGGCTGTTGATGGACTGCATGATGGGGGAGTCGACGTTGTTCACCAGGCGTGACGAGGTGGAACTGATGTGGCAGATCGCCACAGCCATACTGGAGGGCTGGGAGCAGATACCCGCGCCCACCTTCCCTAATTACAGGGCAGGCAGTTGGGGTCCGGCCGGCGCAGATAGTTTGATAGAAAGGGATGGGCGAGCCTGGCGGAGATTGTAGGTAGGTTCGGGTTTACCTTTCAACAGGCAAGATTGGAGACCATATTATGGCGGAAACGGCAGATAAAGCGGTGCCCGAAGTGCAACAGGCACAGGAGGCGCAGCAGGCGCGGCAGGAAGAGCAGACCAAAAAGGCGCAGTTGGTCCAACCGGTTGATCCGGCGAACCAGGCGCAGCCGGGCAACAGCCTGGCGCCCATAAACACCGGCCCTGCCGTTTCTGTGCCGGTCGAAAATATAGAGGCGACGCTCAACGAGCTTTGGCGCGATGTGGCAAACCAGGCGCAGAGACAAAGCGGAGCGGGGTCGGTGACGATGGCCCAGGTGCTCAACCTGATCGCTTATGCCGAGTCGGAGGCGGAGGCAGACGAATATCGCGTCGTCAACGAGAAGATCACGGGCCGCCACCCGTGCCGCATGATCTCCGTGATAGCCGACCCAAACGGCGAGGACACTTCCGTGCAGGCGTGGGTCTCAATGTTCTGCCAGGTGCCGCCCGCCGGGGGCCGCCAGGTATGTTGCGAGGAGGTAACGCTGGTGGCAGAGGGCGATTCGATAAGGCAGTTGCCCGCCGCCGTGCTTCCGCTGCTTATATCCGATCTGCCGGTGTTCCTCTGGTGGCCCAAAGGCACACCCTTCGACGACTACCTGTTCCGCCAACTGGCCGACTCGCTCAGCCGCTTGATCGTCGATTCGGCCGGCTTCGAGAACCCGGAAGGCACGCTGGCCCGCCTTGCCACCCGCATGAAGAACAACTGGCCTCATATCGCCGCAACCGACATGAACTGGGGACGTCTTACAGTATGGCGGGACATCATCGCTTCGTTCTTCGATCCGCCCGCCCTGCGCCCCTATCTGGAGCGAATCAGCAGAGTGACGATAGCTTATACGCTGTCAAAGAGGGGAGAGGTGAACCGCGCACAGGCTCTTATGGCGGCCGGCTGGTTGGCAAGCCGGCTCGGTTGGCAGCCCGCAGACGAGGTTTACCGGCTGGCACGCTCCAACGGCGACCTGCCCCCTACAGCTCATCTGACGGTGAGGGAACGCATGCGGCCAATCAGTATCGCCCTTGTTCCCGACCCGCGCAAGTCAGAGGTGCCGGGCGACCTCTGCTTGATCAGACTAGAAGTGCCCGGCGAGGAGGACCGGCAGAGAGACCAAGAGCCGGAAGCCTGCTTCGAGGTGAGACTGACCGATGAGGGCGACGAAAGTTGCTCGGCCACCGTGAGCATCTCCATCCAGGGTCTTGCCCCTACCGTTCGCAGCTTGCAAATGGAGGGTCTTTCACAGGCCGACCTGCTGGACAACGAGCTTGAGATGTACAGCCGCGACCGTGTATATGAAGAAGCGATGGACATGGTAGCGCTCTATATCAAGGGCGGCAGCGCAACCAACAGAGAAACCGAAGGCCCGCGCAAGATAACAACGGGCGAGCCGATCAGCGCGGGTTCGTACACACCCCGCACTCGCCCGCCAGGAGTACCGCCGAGATGACCTCCCCTAAACAGATGCCCAGGCCCTTACCGGGGCAGCCGCACCAGACGCTGGACGTACAGGAAAGCTCCAGCGCCCTGGCTGCCGACGCCTCGGAGATGTTCGTGCAGCTTACTCGTCAAGCCAACAGAGAAGGTCGGCCTTTCCGGGTGGCCCTTGCCGGCGGCACGACACCCAAGCTGCTGTACGGGCTGCTGGCATCCGACACATTCCGGCACGATGTACCCTGGAACAATGTGGAGTTCTTTTTCGGCGACGAGCGTTGGGTTCCTCACACGCATCGGGACAGCAACTACAAGCTGGCGAACGACAACCTGTTCAAACCGGCCAACCTTGATCCCGACAATATCTTCCCCATGCCTACCGAAGGTGTGCAACCCAAAGAAGCCGCCGCCCAGTATGAGGCCACGCTGCGTCGTGTGTTTGGCCTGGAAGATGGTCAGCTACCTCATTTCAACCTTATTTTCCTGGGCATGGGCGATGATGGGCACACCGCATCTCTCTTTCCATACACCGAAGCCCTGGACGAAACTGATAAGCTGGTGGCCGCCAACTATGTCAAGAAGTTCGATACCTACCGCATCACCTTGACCGCACCCGTGCTCAACGCGGCAGACGAAGTGCTGGTGCTCGTGTCGGGCGAAAGCAAGGCGCCGGCTCTCAAGGCGGTGTTGGAAGGGGATTACAACTACGAAGAATACCCCAGCCAACTGCTGAGGAACGCCCAAGGGCACGTCACCTGGCTGGTGGACCGGCCTGCGGCCTCGCTGCTGGGCGAGGATGAAGAAGAAGGGGAGGACAGCGAAGGCGACACCGAGGAGACACGGCAGCAGAAAGCATGAGCACGCCGCGCCGCGAAGCTAAGATAGTGCCCTCTATTCTGTCAGCCGACTTCTCGCGCCTGGGGGAGCAGGTAAGAGAGGCTGAGGAGGCCGGGGCTACCCGCATCCAGGTAGATGTGATGGACGGCCACTTTGTGCCCAACATCACCGTCGGCCCGCTTATCATCAGGTCGCTGCGCCCCCACACCCAGGCGATTATCGAAGCGCACCTGATGATCGAGAACCCCGAACTTTATATACCGCAGTTCGCCGAGGCAGGGGCAGACTACATCCTGGTGCATGTGGAAGCATGCCGGCATTTGCACCGCGTTGTGCAGCAAATCCGCTCCACCGGGGCCAAGCCGGGAGTGGCGCTCAACCCGGCCACGCCGTTGGTGATGCTGGAAGAAATATTGGAATATGTAGACATGGCGCTGCTGATGACGGTCAACCCCGGCTTCGGGGGGCAAGAGTTTATCCCGACGATGTTGCCCAAGATCGCCCGCCTTCGCGCCACGCTGGACACGCTTGGCCTGGACTTGGACATAGAGGTGGACGGGGGCATACATGAGGAGACCATAGTAAGAGCAGTAGAGGCCGGGGCCAACCTGCTGGTGGCAGGCTCAGCGGTGTTCGGCACAAAGGACGGTGTGGCGGCGGCCATGCAAAGGCTGGATTCGCTGCTTGGAACCAACGGGTAGCGGCTCAGCATGCCGGATAGCAGAAAGGAAAGAACAAAGAATATGACAGCAACTACAAAACCGGAACTGCCCCATTGGAACATGGAGGTGGTCTATCCAAACCTGCAATCGCCTCAATTCGAGGAGGGCTTCAGCAAAGTCAAGCGCAGCATCGAGGAACTGGCACAGCTTTTCGACCGGTACGGCATCGGCAAGACTGAGCACAAGCCGTTGGACGACGAAACGGTGGAGCAATTCAACACGGTGGTCGAGCGGCTGAACGAGACGCTGAAGGAGGCGTTTACGTTGCGAGCGTATATCAGCAGCTTCACAGCCACCAACTCCCGCGACGATCTGGCGCAGGCCAAGCTGAGCGAACTGCAAAACAGCAGCACGCTGCTGTCGCAACTCTCTACTCGACTGACCGCCTGGATAGGCTCGCTGGACGTCGAGGGGCTGATCGAAAGGTCGAAAGTGGCGGCGGACCACGCCTTTATGCTGGGGAGGGCCAAAGTAGAGGCCACCCACCTGATGTCGCCCGGCGAGGAGTCGCTGGCGGCTGAGTTGAACGTGACCGGAGGCTCGGCCTGGGGCAAGCTGCACGGCAACATCACTTCGCAACTCACCGTGCCTATCGAGCTTGAGGGCAAGCGGCAAGAGTTGCCGATGAGCGTGATACGCACGCTGGCCTTCGAGAAAGACCGAGAGGTGCGCCGCAAGGCTTATGAGGCCGAGATCGAGGGTTGGAAAAGCGTAGCTGTGCCGTTGGCGGCAGCCCTGAACAGCATCAAAGGCGAGGTAAACACCCTCACCAAACGGCGCGGCTGGGACTCGGCGTTGGACAGGGCGATCTTCGATGCCAACATAGACCGCGAGACGCTCGAGGCGATGATGGAGGCCGCCCACGAGTCGTTCCCCGACTTTCGCCGCTACTTTCGGGCGAAGGCGCATGCCCTGGGTTTGGAGCAGTTGGCCTGGTACGATCTCTTTGCGCCGGTGGGCGAGAGCAGCAGCGAGTGGAGCTACCCCGAAGCCACCGGCTTTATCGTGGAGCAATTCGCCACATACTCAGGCAAGATGAGCGCCTTTGCCCAGCGCGCCTTCAACGAGGAATGGATAGACGCCGAGCCGAGGCCGGGCAAGCGCGACGGGGCGTTCTGCATGTGGTTGCGCGCCGACGAGTCGCGGGTGTTCGCCAATTACAAGCCCTCTTATGACAGCATGAGCACGCTGGCCCACGAACTGGGGCACGCCTACCACAACATGGTGAAGGCCGAGCGCACGATGCTACAAAAGTCAACCCCGATGACCCTCGCTGAGACCGCCAGCATATTTTGCCAGACGATCATCCAGAATGCCGCGCTCAAGGACGCCGGCAGGCAGGAGCAAATCTCAATACTGGAGGCGGCGCTCCAAGACAGCAGCCAGGTAGTGGTGGACATCACCAGCCGCTTCCTGTTTGAACGGCGGCTGTTCGAGGCTCGCAAGCAGCGCGAGCTGTCAGTGGACGAACTGACGACCCTGATGAAGGAGGCGCAGAGGGAGACTTACGGCGATGGGCTGGACGAAAGCACCCTGCACGGCTATATGTGGGCGATGAAGCCGCACTACTACAGCACGGGGCTGTCGTACTACAACTTTCCCTACATGTTCGGCCTGCTGTTCGGCCTGGGGCTGTACGCTCGCTACGGGGAAGACCCGGAGGCATTCCGCACCGGCTACGACGACCTGCTGTCGTCCACCGGCCTGGCCGATGCCGCCACGCTAGCCGCTCGCTTCGGCATAGACACCCGCACGCCCGACTTCTGGCGGGCCAGCCTGAGCATCATCCGCGAAGATATAGACCGCTTCGAGTCGTTGGTGCTCTAGACAAAGGCAGCATAAGTCAGGGATGATGGCGTACTGCGATGGAGGGCTGTGCAACCACCTGAGAGAACAGCGCCGACCATTCTTCGTCGCGTAGTTGTCTGTCCTTCTTGAATATCAGTACCTCTGGGTGATCATATTCTACCTTGATTGCTAGATAAGATTAACACAAGCCAACGCAAGAAGAGAGGCAAGGACCTTGATCTCAAAACCAGGATTGGTGCGGGCGTGCAGCCTCTGTAAGCCCATCTTCTCCAACTGGCTGTTGAACGTCTCTATGCC
>JBBSIX010000135.1:0-8785 GCA_038231875.1 Chloroflexia bacterium
AAGGAAGGTACTCTGCCCCTATCTATCATGCTCCACCGGCTGATGCTTCAGTTCTTGGGCTATGCCCAATTCATGCTCCTCTGAAAATAGAGAAGGGTAGGGGCACGGCGCGCCGTGCCCCTACGGACGCGCACATTTTCATTGTCGGTTGTGGCATGAGGGCCATGATTACTCAGAATGACAAGGCAGAGTATATTCTTCGGCGCTAGCCTAGGTCGCTCAGGCGGTTCATCGCTTCCTGGGAGGTGATATCGCCCCGCTCAAGGGCCTGTAGCACGTCAAGCTCGGCCTGCCGCCGGGCAGCGTAACCTTCAGGCTCTGTTATGTCGCCGTCCGGCTGGGGGCGCGACAGGTCGGCGGTGGGTTCGCCTGTGCTTTCTCGGCCGGCAGACTGGTTGCTTGGCTCTATCCTTACGTCGCCGCTCACGGTTGAGAAGCGTGCTGCCGGACCGCCACCGTTGATGGTCAGCACCGAATTGCGGCGGCCGCTGCGCCGGGTAAGCTCGTGTTGCAAGCGGCACTTGAGGTCGCCGCTCAAGCTGGTCATTTCGGCGGTGAGGCGGGCCTCGGCGGGCAGTTTCAAGCGTAGGTCGCCGCTCACACTTTTCACCTCGAACTCGCGCTCAGGCACATGCACCAGTTCAAGCTCGACGTCGCCTGACACGGTGTGTATGCCCAACTCCTGCACAGAGGCCCTTTGCACCGTGAGGTCGCCCGAAGCGGTGTGCGCGCCCAGCTTGCCGGTCAACTCTCGTATCTCTATGTCGCCGCTGGCGCTGTTCACCAGCACGTTGCCGTTGATGCGCTGCATGCGAATGTCGCCGGAGGAGGACTGAACGAACACGGTTCCGTTTACATCCTTTACGGAGAGGTCGCCGCTGCTTGTGCGTAACGTGAGGTCGCAATTATGCGGCACTTTGATCCGATAGTCGCGCCCGCTCATCCAGCGTCCGATGTCTGCCCGCAGGCCCCAGCCGTGTGTCATGTGGCGCATGTGGCGCTCCACCTTACGCTCCACCCTGGCGGCCATCCGGTCTACGTCCAGACCTATGTTGTTTAGTTCGCGCACGGCAGGCTCCAGCACATCGCTGAAGCCGAACTTCCTGGCCTTGCCGCGCACCATTATTTGAGAGCCGGATACCTCTACGTCGAAGGTGTCATCTTCGTTAGGAGTGCCTACTTCGATGGCGGGGCGGTCCCACCCCTCGATAGTGACATCGCCTACCGGCTGCTCAAGCACCAGGCGGGGGGTCTCCGTAAACTCGGCTGTGTCTATAGTCTGTGTGTATCCTGTTTTCTCGGCCATTGCTTTGCTCCATTTTTCGATTAGGGTTTCGGGTTACAAGTTTCCTATCTAAACTTTCGCCGGCGGGTTTAGCGCCACTGGTTCAGTAGTCGGCCCGCCTGGTATTGGTCTACCAGTTGAGCTAGTGTTTTGTGCCCGGCACGCTCGGCTGACGGCCCCACGAGGGTTGCGCCGCCCACTGTGTCGGCGACCATCGCAGGCACGCTGACGAACTGGATGAGCAGCCAACGGCGCACACGGCGGGTCTTGAAATGGAATGAGAAGCGCGAGCGGCGCACGCCCCGGAGGGCTTCTTCATGCGCTAACGAATTGGCGAGGCTAACTGTAGATGACATGGTTCTTTACCTCCGTTCTGATTGCTTAGGTTCTGGCGATAGAGACCTGCGTTCAGTCGCTCTATCTTCGGTTGAGACGCTCCAGCGCCTCGGTTGCGGTAATGTTGCCGGCGGCCAGTTCATCGAGCACTTGCTGCCGGCGCTCGGTGTCGGCCTTAGAGCCGGCGGGGGTAGGGGGCAAGGGCGGCATCGGCGTGCCCGGCGGAACAGGCATCGGGGGTGACAAGGGTGACCTGGGGCCGGCGATTTGCGGGTTGAGCGCTTGCGCCTGGTAGTACTCGAACTGGTCCACCTCGCTCATGTCGCCGTCTTCCACGTCGTAGCCCATAGCGCGCACCACATCGTTTAGCCGCCCGACTACGGTGGGGTACGATATGCCAAGCTCGCTTTCAACATCCTTTATTTTGCCCCGGCACTTGATAAATGTTTCGACGAACTGCACCTGCTCCGGGCTGAGGGCCTGCAAGCGGCCCAATCCGAAAGCGCCGTCAAGGCCGGTCCCGCAGTTGCCGCATTGCAAGCGGGTGACTGTAAGTGCATGTGAACAAACTGGACATTTTCCTGGTAGTGGGTTCAATTTTCAACACCTCCTATTTGATATTATTGATGCTTTGCTTTATTTTCTCAAGAACAAGGCTATGATAGCACAGTTTTTTGGTCTTGTCAATAGGTAAATCAAGTAAAATGTATCGAATATTAATATATTGTGATGAATGCATAAAGAAAATCAAGAAAGCGCATAAATATGGGTGTTTGGACATTCTGAATATAGGAGCGCTTCGGGGTATGAGCGCTCACTATGCCTCATCCAAAACACGGCTCCATTCCCTTGTGGTATAATATTGGGCGCGATAGTTGCTTTTATGGTAGCTGCTCGGGGCGACGCCGGCAGCATCCGATAGGGAGAGAATAAGGCGTGAGGGGAGAGGGGCAGAGATGATACTTAGGAGTCGCAGGTGGCGGCTGCTGATACGCATGCTGGCGCTGGTAGTTACCAGCGCGCTTATATTCGTCTTTGCGGGCGCGGCTTCTTATGCGTTGCAGGACGACAGTCCAAAGCCGCTCACAACGATTGCTCAACTGTACAGCAAGGACAAGCCTCTCGCCGATACCTATGTGAACGTAGCCGCCGCACCCGACCTTGAGCATGCACTCACCACGCGGGAACTGCTCGGCTCGCACTACTGGATACCGTTGCACGGCTATGGCTACCAACTATTCGTCCGCACCACCAGTGGACAGTATCTTTTTCCCTACGACTACAATCCCCGCACCGGCTTCGGCGACGCGCAGTACACCGTGTTCTACAGCGGCAAGATCACCCCACTGGCGGGCCAGGCCAATGCAGACAAGATAGTAAACGAGTTGGCCGCACAGGGCATTACAGTGGACAAAGACCACGCAATGGTGCTCCTAGAGGGCGAGGCTCCTCAAGCATACCGCCCGGTTGTGCCGGTCATGCCTGTGCTGGCCTGGCTGTGGCTCGCCGCCTTCCTGGGCCTGCTACAAATTTGGAGAGGCAAGAGAATAAAACGAACCGCCTGACAAGTACCCGCTCCCGATGCGCCGGGCGTTGAGGACCAAGACGCTGGGGCTTGTGGGCGTTGCGTCGTGCGGTAAAAGCCGAGTTCAGAGACCGGAGTAACTATGTTCTTTAGGCAGTTCATAAACGACGATCTGGGGTGCGCTTCCTATGTAATAGGAGATACCGACGCGGGCGAATGCGCGGTGGTTGACCCCGGCTGGGACGTCGCCCCCTACCTGGAATTGGCCGCCGCCAAAGGGCTGAATATAAGCTACGTGGTCGAGACGCACAACCATGCCGACCACGTTTCCGGGCACGGCAAGCTGGCGCAACAGGGCGCAGAGGTGGCTATTTACAAGGATGCCGGCGTTGAGTACCCCCACAGGCCGCTCGGCGATGGCGATACCCTGGAGGTGGGCAAGGTGCGGTTGCAGGTGATACATACGCCTGGGCATCGTCCCGAACATATAGCCCTGGCGGTCAGCGACACCTCCCGCTCGGCTGCGCCCTGGCTGCTCTTGACCGGCGACTCGCTTTTTGTGGGCGACGTAGGGCGGCCCGACCTGGCGGTGCAACCCGATGAGGGGGCGCGGGAGCTTTTCACGTCGCTCCACCGGCTGCTGGAACTGGAGGACGGGGTCGAAGTCTATCCGGCGCATGTGGCAGGCTCCCTCTGCGGCAAATCTATGTCGCCCAAAGGTAGCTCTACCCTGGGCTTCGAGCGGCGGTACAATGCCCCGCTCTCCGAGGGGGAGCAAGCAGGCTTTGTGCGGCGCGTCACCTCGGAGCTGCCGCCCCAGCCGCCCCACTTTGGCCGCATCGTGGACAAAAACCGGGGGCCGTTTCTCACCGAGAACCTGGCTGTGCGCGCCCTCACCGCCGATGACTTGGATGCTATGCGTAAGGAAGGTGCGCTTGTGCTGGATACGCGAGGACCGGAGGCGTTCGGCGGCGGGCACGTACCGGGCGCTGTCAACGTAGACCTGTACGGCGGCCAGTTTGCCACCCGCGCCTCGTGGGTCATACCCGAAACCGCCCCTGTGGCCCTTGTTCTGCAAGAGGCCGGCGACCTGCCGAAGGCTGTGGACCTGCTGGAGAGGGTGGGGCAAGACAACATAAAGGGCCACCTGTTGGGGGGTATGAGCGCATGGGACAGCAGTGGCCGCCCCATCGAAACAATCGAGCAGATGCCGGCGAGCGAACTGCACGAGCGCATCGATGCCGGCGACCGGAGCTTCACCGTGCTCGATGTGCGGGAGAACTCCGAGTGGCAGGAGGGGCACATCGAGGGGGCGATTCATATTCCCTACCACCAGCTAACCAAGCACCTGGACATGGTGCCGAGCAACAAGCCGGTGGCGGTCGTCTGCGGCGGTGGCACGCGCAGCAGCATCGCGGCCGGCATCCTTCAAAGAGAGGGCTTCGAGCCGATCAACATCAGTGGCGGCATGGGAGCCTGGAACTCCTGCAACTACCCACTTGATCAGCCGTTCCCCGATTCGTGATACGCGATTCGCAAGCAAAACCCATCACAAAGGAGAAAAGCGTGGAAAGGACACTTGTGCTGCTCAAGCCGGACGCTGTGCAGCGTGGACTGTTGGGAGAGATAATAGCTCGCTTCGAGCGCAAGGGCCTCAAGCTGGCCGGTATGAAGATGATGCAACTCAGCGATGAGTTGCTCGAAGAGCACTACGCTCACTTGAATCATCTGCCTTTCTTCGGCGAGATCAAGCGGTTTATGATGCTCGCGCCCGTTGTCGCCACCTGCTGGGAAGGGGTAGACTGTGTGGCGACCGTGCGCCGGATGTGCGGCGTGACCCTCTCGCGGGAGGCCGAGCCGGGCACTATACGCGGCGACTTCGGCATGAGCATCCAGGCCAACCTCGTACACGCTTCCGACTCGCCCGAAACGGCGCAGACTGAGGTTCCTCGCTTTTTCAACGAGGACGAACTGTTCGACTACAGTTGGCTGCACGCCCCGTACATCTACACCGCCAAAGAGTGTGGCGAATAGCCGGGGCCGGGCCGAAGCAAAGAAGGCTCGGGGTCACACCCCGAGCCTTCTCTTGCCGTCCGCTTTCTTACGGCCTCGCCTCCACCCCACATTGCGGGAAGAAGGTGTTGGCGGTTATTTTGGCGATCTGCCCGCGAGTGGTTTCGGCGTTGGGTCGGAAGTAGGGCCGGTTCTGAGCGTCGCACGGTTCGCCCGGCCCGCCGCAAGGGTAGCCTCCCATTACATTGCGTGCCGCCAACCGCTCGATGAACAGCCAAAAGGGGCTGTCCGGGGGCACATCAGCGAAAGTTTGCTGCGCCGGGGGAACCACGTCATTGATACCGGCGGCGTTCGCCGTTATTTTGCTGATCTGGCCCCTTGAGGCGTTTGCGTTGGGGCGAAAGTAGGGAAGATTGTCCGGGGCTACGCATGGTTCGCCCGGCCCTCCACACGGGTAGCCCCCGATGATGGACCGGCTCGACAGCCGCTCTACCCACAGATAGAAGGTGCCGGCCGGGGGTACATCCTGGTATGTTTGGCCGGCGGGCGTATCGCTGAAGCCGGCGGCATTCGACACTATCTTGGAGAGTTGCCCCCGGCTCACCGCAGCGCCTGGGCGATAGGTTCCGTCGGAGTAGCCTCCCAGTATCTGGCGGCAGGCAAGGCAGCGCACGAATGGATAGAACGGGCCGTCGGGGGGCACGTCCGAGAAGCCTACCGTGCAGTAGTTGGCTCCCCCCGTACACGATATCGACTCTACCTCGCTCAGATAGTTGCCGTTCCAGCCGCCCAGCACCAGAAGCGACAAGGTAGCCGGGCTGTAGGTTGCGGCCAGGGTGCGCCTGCCCAGTTGCATGCCGGAAATAGGACGCCAACGGTTGCTCGATGGCTCGTAGAACTCGGCGCTGTTCAGGAACGAGGAGTAGCCGCCGCCCAGGGCATACAGCCGGCCGCCGCAGCCCGGATCGCCGCTGTTCACACCCACCACTGCCAACCCGCCTCTGGCCTGCTGCATCGAAGCGCGAACCGTCCACCTATCGGCTACCGGGTCGTAAGCCTCGACGGTAGAGAGGTCCACCGGCGTAACGGCGCTGTCCACGCCGCCCACCGCGTATATAGAGCCGTCCACCGCCGCCGCTCCTAAATAGAGGCGAGCGGTGGGCATCGGGGCCTTTGTCTGCCACCGGCTGCCGGCCGGCCGCGCCGGGTCGTACTCGAACACGCTGTTTTGGGGCAGTTGATTGGCGTCGCCGCCGCCAATCACATAGAGCTTGCCGTTCAGGGCCGTTACCCCCGCCCCCAAGCGCGGGGCCGGCAACGGGTCCGAGGTGACTACCTGTGCGGTATCGTTGGTCGGATAGTACACCTGCAACAGGTTCAGCGCCTGGGTCGGTGTAGTGCCGCCCGGCACGTAAATAGCATCGCCGATAGCCGCCGCGCCCGCATTACTCACCCCAACGGGCAACCTTGAGCGAGAGTACCACATGTTGGTCCGGCTATCGTAAAGCTCGACCGGCATATCGGTATCGCCGTTGCTGTACGCGCCGCCGAGCACGTAAACAGCCCCACCGGAGCCGAAGTGGACCGCAGCCCCCCGGTTGCGCGGCAGAGGCATATCGGCCCGCAACTGCCACACACCGGCGGTGGTGGTAATTACCTGCGCTCCGAAGTAGCTGCCCGGCTCAGGCTGCTGGGCCGAGGCCGTAACGGTAAGCACATCTTGCGCGCCCAGGGTGGCCCCGGCGGGCACGTTCACCGTCACCGTGATCGGCACAAAGCCGCCGTCGGGGATGCCGCCTGTGAAACTGGGGGTGAGGGTGGCCTCCCACGCTCCAGGTACCAAGCCTAGCTGGAAGCTGTTGCTGATAGTCGTGCGGTTGTACAGGCGCAGAGGGTAGACAACTGAGGAACCAAAGTCGCCCGCCTTCTCAGGGTTGGGCGGGGTAAAATCTACACCGTTGGTGGAAACGCTGCTGGTGAGCACTGCCGTTGCAGTGAAAGCCCCCGGCGAGGGCAGGGAGGACGAGGCGGTCAGGGTGAGCGCGTCCATTGACCCAAGCGGCGCACCGGGCGGGATTTGCACGCTCACCGTCACCGGCAGGGAGCCGCCCTGGGGTATCGTGCCGGTGGTTTGCGGCGAGACGGTAGCATCCCACAGGTTGCCGGTGGTCGTGAGGGTGAATGAGTTGTTTACTCCGGTTCTATTGATGAGCGTTTCGGTGTAGGTAAGCCTGGCTCCCGGCGCGCCACCCTTTGCGGCTGTGCGCGGCGACAGGGCGGCGTTCTGCAACAGCCTATAGCGGATCGCCCTCTGCTCGGCCAGCGAGTCCTGGTAGCACGAGTAGGGCAGGCCGATAGAGCCGTCGCTGCTCTGTATGCCCACGACGGCTCTTGAGCCGTACACACCAGGCCCGTTGAGGGTCCGGTACTGGAATGTCATGTCGCCGTTCTGACTGAGCACCACCTCGAACGAGGCGCGGGTGGCGCTCGACTGGTAGTCGTACACGTCGCGCCACTCGACTACGAACTGCTGGTTGGGCGGAACGCCTTGCGTGCCGAAGTAGACTCCGCCTGTGCCGCTGGTGACAAGGGGAACTACAAAGTCGAACCACAAGGGGGCCACCATGCCCTGCGGCACGTAAATGCTGGTGGACGGCAGACACTGGTTGGACCTTTGCGGCCAGTAGTCGTTGGGGCTGCCGAAGTGGATATTGCCGTTGGTGCTGACATGCACGCTTGTATAGTTCGTGCCGTAGTAGTTGAAGGCAAAAGGTATGGTAGTAGTCACCACGCCGTCATCGAGAGGGCTGGTAGTCTCGCTGGTGCGTATAGCGGTCCAGGCGCTGTCGGCCACGCGGGTGGTGCCCTCTATGTAGTTGTAGGGAGGGCCGCCGGGGTCACGGGTATCGCTGAAGGTGTAGCCGTAGCTGTCCGGCCCGCCTTCGATGTTTGGTGAGGGCTGGCCGGGCGCAACAGCCGGGTCGGTGAAGCTCCCGGGCATGGCAGTCTGATGTGTGGGGGGCGCTTTGCGCTCGCCGGAGGGGGTCTGCTTTGCCCCGACAGAGAGGGGCAGGGACAACAGCAGCACGGCCGTAAGCAGCAGCAAACAGCCGAAGAAGAAGGCGGGCCTCCATCTTTGCCCCAGGGAGCGCGTATGCGCATAAAACTCCGAAAGAGGAGAGGGTACGGAGCGGTCCTCACGCTTGGATGTCATTCTCTTGGACTCCTTGCACGGCTATCGGAAAAGTAGGAACAGCAAAAGCTGGAGCGGGGACAGTAGCCCTGGGGCACGAACGCAGTGGAGGGCCAACGCTCAGAGATCACGGGTCGTTGGGCTTAATTGTCCCAATTAGAGGGAGATTTGTCAAATGCCGGGGCGCCCCTTTCTTCCCCAACAAGGTGTAGTTTAACCGCAGAGGCGCAGAGTACGCAGAGTACGCACTGCCGTTGTGAACACCTACTCCTACCTTGATTGCTAGTTTAGAGTAGCGCGTCCAAGCGCCAATCCTATAGGATGGATGTTAGCAGACCAACCATCTAAAGGAGCAAGCACATGGACGACATCAATATTTAGGACTTTCGCTCAGGCACTGTAAAAAGCGGTGATGTGCGGATTACGCAGTTCA